>JBEBJC010000108.1:0-14084 GCA_040080105.1 Myxococcota bacterium | reverse complement strand
GGCTCGTCCCGCAGGAACCGCTCGAGATCGTCGGCGAGCGCGTCGGTGGTGGGGTACCGCCGCTCGGGGTCGCGCGCCATCGCCTTGTCGATCATCGTCCCCACCGGGACGGGCAGGCTCGGCAACCGGCGGCGGATCGGGGTGGGGGCGGCCCGTGCGACCGCGCTCATCACCTTCACCGGGTCGTCGCCGAGGTACGGGGTCGTGCCCGACACCATCTCGTACAGCACCGCCCCGAGCGCGTACTGATCGGTGCGCGCGTCCACCGCCCGGGACGAGGTGAGCTGCTCGGGCGCCATGTACGTGGGCGTCCCCATCAGCTGATCGGTGCGGGTCAGCCGGTCGGCGAGCCCGGTGGGGGCACGCGCGAGGCCGAAGTCGGTGAGCCGAGGGATCCCCTCGGCGGTGAGGACCACGTTCGCCGGCTTCACGTCCCGGTGCACCACTGCGGCGGCGTGGGCGGCGGCCAGGCCCCGCGCGATGCCTGCGGCGATGCGGACGGCTTCGGGCACCGGCAGGGTGCCCCGACGCTCCAGCACCTCCTGCAGCGTCGGGCCGTCGACCAGGTCCATCGTGAAGTACGCGCGCTCTTCGAGCCACCCGATGTCGTGCACCCGCACGAGGTTCGGGTGGGACGCCAGCGCCGCCGAGCGCGCCTCCCGCGCGAACCGCTCCAGGTGCTCGGGCGACGAGAACTCGCCCGACAACAGGATCTTCAACGCGACGTGCCTCGCTCGGTCCCGGTCCCACGCGTGGTACACGACGCCCATCCCGCCGCGCCCGACCTCCTCCCGCAGCTGGAACTGACCGAACGAGCGGTGGAGGCGCGGCCCAGCCGCGGTCGACGCCCGGGCGTACAACCACCGGGTGGGCGCGCCCCCGGGCGCCACGATCTGGTCACACGCCGAGCACGCCCAGGCCCACCGCGGATCGAGCTCGGAGACGGGGTAGGCCGTGCCACACGCGGGGCAGGTGAACGGCGCGGGCTTCACCCTACGTGCTCGCGTTCGCGACGGCGCGCTGGGCGTGCTCGCGCAAGATCGCGCCGAAGTCGGCCCGGGTCCCGAGCCGGCGGTGCATCCCGTACAGCCCCGCCAAGCTCCGGTGGGCGAACAGCACGTCCTTCGGGATCCGGACCGACGGCCGCGACACGAACCGCTGCAGCACCGGCCGCAGCTCCTCCATCAGCTGCTCGCCCGCGCCGAGCTCGAGCTCTCCCACGCGGAACCCGCGGCACATCCCGTCGGCGAAGGCCCACAGCAGCTCGGCGTCGGTGAGGTCCGCGCCGTTCCACGCTCCGAGGTCGTAACAGGCGGCCAGCAGGCCCTCTCGGTCCCCATCGAGCCCGGCGAGCGCCGCCCGCGCGTAGGTGCCGATCCAGTACCGATCGAACCGCTTCACGCAGCCGAAGTCCAGCAGCCCCACCCGCCCGTCGTCCTCGAACAGGTAGTTCCCCGGGTGGGGGTCCGCGTGCAGCATCCGCAGGTCGAACAGCTGGTGGTAGTACAGCGTCGCGAGCGTCGAACCCGCGCGCTGTCGCGCCTCGCGGGTGGCGTCGGCCACGAACGCCTCGATCGGCCGGCCGGGGAGGTGGTCCATCACCAGCACCCGCTCGGTGCACCACGGGTGGTGCAGCCGGGGGATCCGGACCCGGGGGTCGTCGCCGAGCGCCTCGTGGAACTGCTGGAGGTTCACCGCCTCCTGCAGGTAGTCGAGCTCCTCGTTCAGCCGCGCGCGGATCTCCTCGAACGCGGCGTCGACCTCGGACCGGTCCCGCCGCAGGGCGCGGCTGCCGAGCAGCACCGCCTTCAGCGCCAGCAGGTCCGCGTCGACCGCCGAGGCCACGCCTCGGTGCAACAGCTTCACCACCACCGAGGTGCCGTCGAGCAACGTCGCCGCGTGGGCCTGCCCGAGGCTCGCGGTCCCGAGCGGCCGCTCGTCGAACGTGGCGAACACCTGCGGGAGCGGGCGCTCCAGCTCGGCCTCCACGTCGGCCCGGACCTGGTGGAACGGCACGGGCTCGGCGTCTTTGTGCAGCCGGCTGAGCGTGCCGGCGATCTCGGGCGGCAGATCGAGTGTGCCTGCGGCGACCGCGAGCGACTGGCCGAGCTTCATCGCGGCGCCCTTCATCCGGGACAGCGTGTCGGCGATCTGCTCGGCGTTGCGCAGGTTCAGCGACGCCAGATCGTCCGGACCCTCCGGGCCGCCCAGGGCCCGCTTGATCCGCGCGGTCACGTACGAGGAGCCGACCCGACCGGTCAGTCCTCCGAGGGTCGCCAGTCGCTTCCAGCTCGACACGTGGGGTCTCCCGTGCTCGGCACGTACCCCGCGACGGGCCAGGATGGGAATCCTGTTGCGGACCGGCGTACGGCCCTATAAAACTGCGGGGCTTACGCTCCCGACCGCGGAGCGGATGGAGGCCATGTGTCTGCATTTCTGCGCATTCTGACGGCGGCTGGCGTTCTGTCGGCTCTCACCGCGTGCGAGCTCAGTCTGACCACCACCAGCAAGACCTCGACGTCGACCTCGACCTCGACCTCGACCGGTGACGACGACGACTTCACCACCGACTCCGGCTACACGACCTCCAGCTGGACCAACACCACCACCACGACCTCGACCTGGACGACCACCGGCGGCAGCGGCTACTGGACCACCACCGGCGGCTCGGGCTACACCGATTGGACCTACACCGGCGGCTCGTACGGCTACACCACCTACACCGGCGGCTCGTACGGCACGTACACCACGTACACCGGCTACACCGGCGGCTCGGGCGGCTGAGCCGTTGATCGGCGCGTGGTTGGGTCTGGCGGCCGCCCTCGCGGGTGATCCGCTGCAAGACGGCGTCGCGGCGTTGCGCGGCGGCGAGCTCGACCACGCGTTGTCGTCGCTGCAGCGAGCGGTAGACGCCGACCCCACCTCCGTCGAAGCGTGGTGGGAGCTCGGGTGGGCCCGCTGGATGGCGGGCGACTTCGCGGGCGCAGCGGCCTGTTGGGAGAAGGTGTCGGCGGCCGATCCCACGCGGCCGCAGGTCGGCCTGTGGCTCGGCGCGGCGCGGGAGCGCGCTCGGTACCGCGCGTTCGACGGGGCGGTCGAGGGGAACCCCCCGACGCCCGACGACCGGACGTTCACGTTGGTCGCGGGTGGCGACACGATGATGGGCTCGGACCTCAGGGGGGAGTTGCCCCCGGGCGACGGAGCGGCCCTGTTCGACGGCGTGCGCGGCGTGCTCTCCGGCGCCGACGTGGCGTTCCTGAACCTCGAGGGCCCGCTGGCGGACGGCTTGCCGTCGGACAAGTGCGCCCCCGACAGCGGCTCGTGCTACGCGTTCCGCACCCCGACCCGGTTCGCGCAGACGCTCGCCGGGGTCGGCCTCGATCTGGCGTCCCTCGCGAACAACCACGCGTTCGACGTGGGGGAGGCCGGCCAGACCTCGACGATGCGCGCGCTCGACGCGGTCGGGATCGCGCACGCGGGCCGGTACGGCGACACCGCGCTGATCGAGCGCGAAGGGGTGAAGATCGCGCTGGTGGGGGCGCACTCGGGCTCGTGTTGCCTCAACGTGAACCACCTCGACGACGTGCGCGCGGCCGTCGCGCTGGCCGATCGCGACGCGGACGTGGTGGTGTTCTCGTTCCACGGCGGCGCTGAAGGCGCCAAGGCGCGCCACGTCGTCCCCGGCACGGTCGAGGTGGCGTGGGGCGAGGCGAGGGGAGACGTTACCGCCCTCGCGCACGCCGCGATCGACGCCGGCGCCGACGTGGTGCTCGGGCACGGGCCACACGTGTTGCGGGCGATCGAGGTGTACCGCGGCCGGTTGGTCGCGTACTCGCTCGGGAACTTCCTCGGGTATCAGCAGTTCGGCGCCGCCGGCGGCTACGGGCGGGCCACGGTGTTGCTCGAGCTCGAGCTCGGCGGCAACGGGGCGCTCCGGTCGGCCCGGTTGCACCCGTTCGCGCTGTCGGCCGACGCGGTGCCGAGCCCCGATCCCACCGGCGTCGCGCTCGACCACGTGCGCGAGCTGTCGGCGGCGGACTTCCCCACCACCGGGGTAAGGGTGGCGGCGGACGGGACGTTGACCTGGGAGGCGCGGTGAACCGGTGGTGGTGGTTGGTGGTGCCGTGCCTGCTCGGGAGCTCGAGCTACCTGCCCCCGGAGCGGGTGCGCCACCCGGGCGCGGTGCCGCTGCTGTCCGCACCGTTCACCGGAACCCGGATCGCGGCCGGGCTGTTCGACCACGACGCCACCCGGGCCGAGCAGCAGCTGATCTTCGACGGGACCTGGGTGTACGGGAAGTCCGGGCACGTGGCGTACGACTGGGGGATGCCGGAGGGCACGCCGATCCTCGCCGCGGCCGACGGTCTGGTGATCAAGGCGGTCGACCAGGGCCAGATCCGGTGCGGCAAGGAGCTCGGGATGGTCGACCACAGCCTGGTGGTGCGGTTGTTCCACGAGAACGCCCCCGACGGCAACGACTACCAGACGTTCTACCTCCACCTGAGCCGGATCGACGTGAAGGAGGGCCAGCGGGTCACCGCCGGGACCGTGATCGGCCTGTCGGGGAACACCGGGTGCTCTCACGGGCCACACCTGCACTTCGGCGTGTCGCGGGTGCTCGACACCGTGAAGTACGAGGGGTTCTCGGTCGACCCGTACGGCTGGAGCGGGGCGTCGCCCGATCCACGCGGGGCCCAGGGGTTCCCCAGCGTGTGGCTGTGGAAGGAGGGCCGGGAGCCCCCGCTGCAGCGGTGGCTCGGGGCGAAGAACAGCCTCGGTCCGGTCCGGCTGCTCTCGGTGGTCGCGACCGATGCGCTCGAGCCGCTCGACGGCGAGTACGTGGAGTTCGGCCTGACCGACGGCGCGCCGGCCACCTCGCTGCGCGGGTGGAAGCTGCGGGCGGGCACCGGGGTGGAGATCCCGCTGCCGAACCGGAGGATCGAGCCGGGTGAGACGTTGCGGGTGTGGACCCACCGCACCCCGGATCGGCTCGACGAGGACACGTTCGGCCGGGCCGAGCCGCTGTGGGACGACACCGGTGAGTGTGTCCAGCTGCTCGATCCCACTGGCGCAGTGACGGCGACGGTCGCGTTCGGGCGTGCTGGGACGCGGGCCGAGTGTCGCGCCGCGGTCGAGCCGTCGCTCGACTGACACAGGAGTCGGGATGACACACCGGATGGGCATCGTGTGGGCACTGGGGATCGGCGGGTGCGCCGGGGACAAGGACACCACGCCGATCGATCCGATCCCCACCGAGACGGGGACCGAACAGACCGGGGACACCGGGGAGCCGCGCCCGGGGCCGGATCTGGTGGTGACCGCCGGCGCGGTGTACACGGTCGCGCCCGAGTACCACGTCGACATCGTCGACGTGCGGGAGAGCTGGGACATGTTGCTCACCTGGACCGACCTCGGGGTAGACGGCTGGGGCGAGGTGGTGAACCCGTCTGAGCTCGGCACTGTCGCGCTGTACGAGGTGCTCGCCGCTCCGGAGGAGGTGGAGTCGGCGCTCGAGTCGGGCGCGCTCGCGTACGACGTGGTCTCGCTGTGGACCGCCGACGTGCAGGGGATCTCGTTCGCCTCGATGACCGATCTGTCCTCCGGTGCCACTCCGTTCGACCCGGTCCCGTTCCTGGTCGAGAACCCGGACAAGAGCTGGCTCCTCGCGGTGGGCGTGCAAGGGGAGGAGCGGTTCGATCTGCGGGCGGCGGTCACGCTGTCCCCCGACGACGCGTCGGGCGAGACCCAGGTGGCGATCACCGACAGCTCGTCTTCGTTCACCTACAGCGCGGCGCTCGACGGCGCCCCGCTGGTGACCGCGTCGGGCTGGGAGCTGTACACCGTGGACTGGGAGGCCCTCGGGACCGACGCGCTCGGCAAGCCGTACGACGACGAGCTCGGCGACGAGCTGTTCGTGGCCCGGTTCGACGGGGTGTCCGCTGCGGACCTCGGCGCCACGCTGCTCACCTGGGAGACCACCGCGTCGGGCTGGTACACGATGGACGTGGCGCGCGAGACCGACGCGCGGCTCGATTTGGCGAAGGACGCCGACGGGAACGTGTTCGCCGGGTTCACGGCCGGGGCGACCTGGGTGGTGGGGGTGCGGTGCACCACCTGCGACAACCCGTTCCCGCTGTGGGTGGTCACGGTCGACGTCTCGTCTTGAGTTGTCACGGGGGGGACGGTCACTCGCCTGCCCGGGGTCGGTACGGGTGAACGAGGCGCCCGGCGGGACCGATTCCAACCCCCGTCGCGACGCAAGCCGGACCCGTCGGGCGTCTCGTCTCCACTCCGCGTGAGGGTTGCCGGGTACAGGCCTCCGCAAGTGACGAGCGCCGATCGGGGGGCTAACCTGGGGCACTCGGAGGTCGGAATGCGGGTTGTTCGTTCTGCGCGGTGGCTTGCGCTCGGGTTGGGGACGATGGGCGGCTGCAACGGCTGCAACGGCGGGAGCGGTGAGGAGCTGCTGCTGGCGGACGGGAACAACTACACGTTCTCGAACGACATCACGATGCAGGTCACCGAGATCCAGGCCGGGGAAGACGCGCGGATCGACTGGTCGGGCCTGCTGACCGACGTGCGGGGCCGCGAGGTGACCGAGATCCAGCAGATCTCGATGTTGAAGTTCTCGTACCCGTTCGACGAGCTGGTCCCCCTGTTCGCCACGAACGAGATCGACGCGCAGGCGGAGGCGACCGAGAGCTACCTGTTCGACGTGACCACCTCCGCCGAGGCGATGGCGTCGGACTTCGAGATCACCGGGGTCGGGTTCATCCCGGCCGACCTGTTCGTCGACGATCCGACCTCCACCTGGACCGTGTCGGCGGTGAACTACCCCGGCGGCCGGCTCGACCTGCTGATGTCGAAGGCGTTCCAGCCCACGGCCGACTCGACGAACCACGAGATCACGCTGGGCGACGGCGACACGCTGATCGACTACGTCGTCGACCTGCACTCGGCCCCGCCGCTCGCCGCGCCCGCGGGGGTCGCGGACCTCGTGTTGGACTGGACCGACGCGACGACCGACGTGTACGGCCACCCGTTCGACCCGGTGGCGGGCGACGAGCTGCTGATCGGGCACTACGCCGGCGACGTGACCTCGGTGGAGGAGGGGTTCCTCCAGCTCGACACCAACGCGGACCAGATCTACCGGCTGTCGGTGATCGGGGCCACCTCCGCGGTGCTCGCCGACGCGGCCGACGAGTCGGGCGGGGCGTTCGCCGGGTTCACCACCGACGGCACCTGGCTGGTGGCGATCTCGTGCTCGAGTTGCTCCACCCCGGTCCCGCTGCTGTTGGCGGTGGTCGAGGTCAACTGAGGCGGCTCACGGGGCGTCCGGCGGTCGCTCCCACAGGGTGAGCGGCTGCCCGACCGACGCCCCGCGGCGTCTCCGCTGGTCGCGCAGGCGCCGGTACAGCCGGGCGCGCTCGCTCGGCGGTGCCAGCTGCGCCGCCGCGACCCACGCGCTGTCCGACCGCTCCGGGTCGCCCGCGAGCTCGTACAGCCCCGCGCGCACCGCGCACGCCCGCCAGTGGTCGGGGGGGAGCGACGCGCACGCGCGGCGGGCGTCGTCGACCCGCCCGAGCCTCCACCACAGCTCGGCCCGCAGCGCCCGGTCGTCCGTGGTGTCCCCGAGGCGCGCCGCGGCCGGCAGCAGGCGGCGCAACCCGCCGCGCCACGACAGGTCCGGGTCGACCTCACACAGCAGCAACCCCCGCTCGACCGTGATCTGCGGAGTTTCGTCCGCGAGCACGAGCTCGGCGAGCGCCCGCTCCACCGCCGGGGTGACCCACGCCGCCGCCGGATCGCGCGCCGGATCGAGCTGCGAGCGGCGGCGCCACCAGCGGCGCAGGGTAGGGATCCGGGCGCGGGTCACCGCGATCGCGGCGGCGCCCCCGGCCACCACCGCGAGCGGCGACCACCAGGGCACCGTCGACGACCAGTCGTTCACGCGCCGCTCCTGCTCCGTCCCCGTCGGCCGGATCCCCCGGCGATCCGCGGGGGCGATCGGCCCGATCCCCCAGCCCACAGCCCGCCCGATGTCGCTATACGGATCGATCGGGCACGCTGGTAGCGTAACGTCCCGGACCTCATGAGCCACGACGACCCGAGCCGCACCGAACCCATGACCGTGGCCCGCCTGCAACGTCGGCAGGCCGAAGTGCAGGACCGCCACCGGCGCGCGGTGGCCAAGGTCGGCGACCTGCTCGAGACCCAGCGGCGGGTGGGGTCGGAGCTGTCGACCGGGCTCGCGGTGCTGGCGGAGCAGCGGACCGAGCTCGACGCGATCGAGCGACGGGAGGCCGCGGGGGGCCTGTTCGCCACGCTGCTGCGGCCGCTGGTCGGGCGGCGGAACGTGCTCGCGCGCCGGTCGATCGCGGTCGGCCTGCTCGAACGGTACGAGCAGGTCAGCGTGCGGCTGCGGGAGGCGACCGCGTTCTCGGACGACCTCAAGCTGTGCGCGCTCGAGCTGCAGGCGGAGGTCGACGCGCTCCACCGCGACCTCGAGTACGCCTTGACCCAGGAGCGCCTGTCGGCCGCCCGGGTGATGGACCTCGAGGCCGGGCTCGGCGCGCTCGGCGCGAACCCCCACGCGACCCCCGAGCAGCGCGACCGGACCCGCGACCGGTACACGTTCGACCTGCGCACCGAGTCGGTGTCGATGTCGTTGCACGCAGCCGCCGCCGAGCTGTGCCGTCAACACCTCGACCCGGCGCGGTCGCTGCGCGACACCGTGCTCCGGTTGCACGAGGAGATGGCCCAATACGTGCTTTCGGCCACCCACACGGTCAACGCCGCAGGCCGGCGGATCGGCGCGCTGGGGGTCCTCGCCGACGCCCCGGCGGTGGTGGGGGAGCTCCAGCAGTCGCTCGACGCGCTCGGGGTCGCGATCGAGGCCACCACCCAATGGATCGACCGCTCGCAGCGGTTCATCAGCGACGTGCTGCCCGAGCTGTCGTCGAAGCTGCGGAACGAAGCCGAAGCGACCGAGCACGCGCTCGCGCGCGAGCTGACCGAGCGCGACCGGGAGCACACCCGCCAGGAGGCGGAGCGCGCGCTGCGACGCGCGGCCGAGGCCGAGATCGCGATGTTGCTGTGCGATCGGCCCGCAGACCGGCCCGATCCCGCCGACGCTCCCACCGCCGAGATCGTCGACGATCCGACCCCGCGCGACCGGTGATCGTGCTGCCGCCCGCGCGCGTGGGTCCGTACGTCCGCGCGCTGATCGCGGCGTTGACCGCGCTCGCCCCGGGGGAGGATCACGTCCCGCTGTCGTCCGCGCTCGGCCACCTGGGCGCGTTGGACCCGGCGAACGGCGGGGGTCTGCTCGCGCCGGCCGAGGTGGTCGCCGCCACCGGGATGCCGGCGTTCCCGTGGCTCGAGCGGGCCCACGCAGAAGCCAGGGCGGCCGGACGGGTCGAGGTGACGGAGGAGGCCGACCTGCAGCGGGCTCGCGCGCTCGATCCCGAGCTCGGCCAGCGGATGGCCGATCGGCGTGACCTGCACCGGTACCTCCAGCGGGCGGAGCTCCTGCCGTCGACCCAGCTGGCCGGAGCCGTGCGGTGGACCGACGACCGCCACGCGCGGATCGGCCTCGCGTACGATCGCCTCGCCCCCGACGGCCGGTGGGCGCGGATCCGCATCGAGGTGGAGCTCGACCGGGGCAAGGGGGACACGCTCGGGGTGGTCGACGGGAGGCTGCAGATCGACGATCGGCTGCGCCACTTCCTGACCCGCCACTTCGCGACCCCGCTCACCCCGCTGCGCCAGCAGCTCGAGCCCGCGTTGGGCGGGCGGATCACCCGGATCGGCCGGGGGTGGATCGGACCGTTCTGGTTCCCCGGTGTGTCGCTGCCGGAGGGCGTGCCGCCCGAGCTCGGGGGCGGCCTGGTGCTGCACGCGAGCGTGGACGTGATCGATCCCACGCTGAAGGCCTCTCGGTTCCTCGACCCGCTGGAGCCGCCGATCGACCTGATGCTGAGCCCGGGGTGGCACGAGTTCCGCGAGCGCCGGTACGCCGCGGCGGGCCCGATCGACGCCCTGCGCGCCTGGTCGGAGTCCCGCGGGATCAAGGCGCTCGTCGTCCCGGTCCCGCCCCCACCCCGTCCTCGGCGGTGAGGTGGTGGGGGGCGCCCCGCCGTGCGAATGTGTACGACCAAGGGAGCGGAAATGCGGATCGTGGTCGGGGTGGACGTTCACGACGGGGGCGGACAGGTCGTCGCCCACGCCATCGCGTGGGCGCGCCGGCTCGGCGGCACGCTCGAGCTCGCGTTCGCGTCGGAGTGGTCGACCGAAGGGCTGCCGGTGCCGCCGTTCCCGACCGACGAGCTGGACCGCCTGTGGGCGAGCTGGTCGGAGCGGGCCGACGAGGAGCGGGGTCTGCTGGAGGCGATCGCGGGGCAGGTCCCGCCGGAGCTGCTCGCCGGCGCCCGGGTGCACGCGGGGCGCCCGGTCGACGTGTTGCCCGAGCTCGCGTCCGCCGCCGACCTGGTGATCGCCGCCACCCACAGCCGCTCGGGGCTGGAGCGGATCGTGCTCGGCTCGGTCGCCGCCCGGCTCGTGCGGCGCGCGTCGTGCCCGGTGCTGGTGGTCGGGCTCGGCGATCCGGTGGTGCCCGCCGACCGGCCGATCTCGGTGTGGGTGCCGATCGACGACGAGGACGCGTGCGCCCTGCCGTGGGTGCGCGACCGGTTCCCGCGGGATCGGGTCGAGGTGGTCCACGTCGCCGCGCCCGAGCTCCCCTCGCTGCTGGCTGGGATCGAGCCCCCAGCGGAGCGGCTCGAGCGCCACCGGCAGGTCTCGCTGCGCCTCGCGCGGCTCGCCGCCGATCACGGGTTCCCCGATGCGCCGCTGCACCTCGCGCCGCGCGAGTCGTCGAACGTCGGCGACACGATCGCGCGGGTCGCCTACGAAGGTGGTGCAGACGTGATCGTGATGCCGACCCACGGACGGACCGGGCTCGACCACCTCCTGTTGGGCTCCGTGGCCGAGCGGGTGGTGGATCGCGCCAGCTCCGCGGTCCTGGTCGTCCCCAAGCCGCGGATCGCGGGCACACGTCCCGACGTGCTGGACGAGCGGGTATAGTCGGTCCATGCAGCCGTCGTTGCTCATCGCGTCTCCGCAGATGCGCGATCCGTTCTTCGAGCGCGCAGTGGTGCTGGTGTGGCACCACGACGAGGACGGCGCTCTCGGCGTGGTGGTGAACCGGTACCTGAAGCAGCGGCTGCCGGACGTGCTCGAGGTCGGGGAGTCGATCGAGCTCGAGGCGTACGGCGACGTGCCGGTCGCGTGGGGTGGGCCGGTGGAGTCGCGCTCCGGCACCGTGGTGACCTCCGGCCGGCTGATGGGCGACGAGGGGGTCGCGCTCCCGAGCGGGCTCGCGGTGACCCACTCCCAGGATGCGCTGTTGCGGCTGCTGGCCGAGCGGGCGCCGCTGATGTTGTGCCTGGGCTACGCCGGGTGGGGCGCGGGGCAGCTCGACAAGGAGATCGAGGCGGGCGGCTGGCTGTGGACCGACTGTGACGCGCACATCGTGTTCGACACGCCTCCCGAGGAGCGGTACGACAAGGCGCTGGCCTCGCTCGGGCTCACGGCCGGCCTGGTGTGGATGCAGCCCGTGTCGGAGTGAGGGTGGATCGCCTGTATTGGAAGAGCAGTTGAACCAGCTGTCGGACCGCGCGCGGGCTCGTGCGGGCAAGCAAGTTCGAGGTGGTCGAGCGTGACTACGCGCGCAAGCCGCTGACGGCAGCGGAGGTCACGGAGCTGGTCGAGCTCGCTGGTGGGGTCGCCGCGGTGTTGTCGACCCGAAACGCCGCCTGTAAGGCGAACGGGTGGACGGCGGAGGCGCCTCCTGATCGGGATACGTTCGTCGCGGCTGCGGCGGCCGACAACAACCTGGTCCGGCGGCCGATCCTCGTGCTGGGCGGCGCAGTGTCGGTCGGGGCCGACGCGATTCGCGCCGCGGTCAGCTGACCCCGCCGAACTCCTGCACGGTCTGCAGCTGGGGCTCGCCGGTGCCCTCGACCACTTCCTCGGTGATCACGACCTCCGACAGGTCCTCGACCGACGGGATCTCGTACATCACGGTGAGCATCACCTGCTCGAGGATCGCGCGCAGGCCGCGCGCACCGCCCCGGCGGGTGTACGCCTTCTCGGCGATCGCCCGGATCGCCTCGTCGGTGAACCGCAGCTTCACCTTCTCGAACCGGAGGAGCTTCTGGTATTGGCGCACGAGCGCGTTCTTCGGCTCGGTCATCACGTGGATCAGGTCGTCGACCGTGAGCGGGTCCATCACCGAGATCCCGGGCAGGCGCCCGATGAACTCGGGGATCAGGCCGAACTTCTCGAGGTCCTCGGTCGTGACCTGCCGCAGCAGGTTCCGCCGGCGCTCGATCGTGTCCTTCTCCGGCAGCGACTCGTCGACCGCCTCGCGGGTGAACCCGACCGAGCGGCGCCCGATCCGCTGCTCGATGATCTTGTCCAGGCCCTCGAAGCTGCCGCCCACGATGAACAGGATGTTGGTGGTGTCGACCTGGACGTGCTCCTGGTTCGGCATCCGCTTGTTGCCGCGCACCTGGATGTTCGCCAGCGTGCCCTCGAGGATCTTCAGCAGCGCCTGCTGCACGCCTTCGCCGGACACGTCGCGCGACACCGACGAGGTGAACGCCTTCTTCGACAACTTGTCGATCTCGTCGATGTACACGATGCCGCGCTGGGTGCGCTCGAGGTTGTTGTTCGCGGCCTGGTACAGGTTGAGGACGATGTTCTCGACGTCCTCGCCGACGTAGCCGGCCTCGGTGAGGGTGGTCGCGTCGGCGATCACGAACGGCACGTCGAGGAACTTCGCCAAGGTGCGCGCGATCAGCGTCTTGCCGGTCCCGGTGGGGCCGATCAGCAGGACGTTCGACTTCTGCACCTCGACGTCGCGCTCACCGGGCTGCGCGTTCGCCTCGAGCCGCTTGTAGTGGTTGTACACCGCGACGGCGATCTTCCGCTTCGCGGTGTCCTGGCCGACCACGTACTGGTCGAGGTACGACTTGATCTTCGCGGGCGCGGGCACCCCGGAGCTGCCCCACGACACCGGCTTCTGCTGCGAGTTCTCCCGGATGATGTTCAGGCACAGGGAGATGCACTCGGAGCAGATGTACACGTTGGGGCCGGCGATGATCTTGTCGACCTCGCGCTGCGACTTGTGGCAGAACGAACAGCTCAAGCCGGTCGGGTTGCTGTACTTTCCCATGCCACTCCTCGCTGACGCGCGGCGCCTCGGAGACTCATACCCACTATAGGGTGCCGGCCCCAGGGGGTCAACGCGCGAATCGCGCGTCGAGCCGCGCGGTAACCAGATCGTCAGCCGGGTGCGAGTCGGGTAGGATGGGTCGGAGCGGGACGGAATGGCCGACGACTACTATGCGGTGCTCGGGGTTGGGCGCGACGCCACCAGCCAAGAGATCAAGCGGGCGTTCCGGGAGATCGCCCGGAAGTGCCACCCCGACGTCGCGGGCGCGGATCCCGCGGCGGAGGAGCAGTTCCGCAACTCACGCAAGGCGTACGAGACGCTGATGGACCCGGTGGCCCGCGCCCGGTACGATCGGCGCGGCCAGCGGAAAGCTCCGGCAGGAGGCTCGTTCTTCGACGCGTTCTACCGCGCGACCGATCGTTCGGGCACGCCGCCGGTGGCCGAGGCGTCCCGCCCGCGCCCGGCGAGCGGGAAGCGGAACCCCGGCAACTCGGTCACCCTCGAAGACCTGTTCAACGACTTCGGCGACTTCGGGTTCGGCGAGGGCCGAGGCGGCGCGAAGCCCCCGGAGAGCCAGCCCCCGCGCCAGGCGCCCACGATCGGCGACGACGTGTACGTCGACCTCGACGTGCCGGCGGGGATCGCCCGCGCGGGCGGGTCCCTCACCGCGGTGTACTACCGGATGCAGCGGGCGGACTCGTGGCGGCCCGGGTCACCCGATCCGGGGCTCGTGCGGGTGCAGGACATCGCCGACATCCGGGTGGTCCCCGGCACCGCCGACGGCGAGCTGCTGCGCGAGCGCGGCCTCGGCAACGCGGGGCCCCACGGCGGCGCGTACGGGGAC
>JBEBJC010000107.1:0-14089 GCA_040080105.1 Myxococcota bacterium | reverse complement strand
ACCACCACGTCGCCCCAGCCCCTGGAGCGCTGGCTTCACCCTCACCCCTCGAATGTAAAAGCTGAGAGGCCGACAATGTGATCCCGGATCCCGTGGGCGCAGCGGGGGAGAGGGCCGGGGTGAGGGGCGGAATTCCGTCCGCGTCGCGCCTGCGGTACGATGGCGCCCCAAAGGAGGCGCCGCGTGTTCCTCGGTCTCCGAGCGTGGATGTGGGCCGGGTGTGACGGCGAGCCGACCACCCGCCCCGGCACCGTGGACGACTCGGCCGAGCCGCCGGACACGAGCGCGCCGATCGACCCGGACTGCGCCGACCTCGACCTCGGTGACCCCGAGGCCGCCGCGGTCGAAGGGAGCACCGTCGACGCCGGCGACGACTGGGCGCCGTCGTGCGGCGGCGAGGGCGCGCCCGACGTGGTGTACACCTTCGTCGCGCCAGCTGACGGCGACTACGTGTTCGACACGGTCGGCTCGACGTTCGACGCGGTGGTGGGGGTGTTCTCCGGCTGCGAAGGCGACGAGCTCGCGTGTGACGACGACACCGCCGACTACCTGCAGGCGCACGCCCGGGTCACCCTCGCCCAGGGCGACGCGGTGCTGGTGGTGGTGGACGGCTACAACGGCGCGAGCGGCGCGTTCGCACTGAACGTGAACCACCCGGTCCCGACCGAGACGGTGTGCGACGACGGCGGCGACGACGACTTCGACCTGCAGATCGACTGCCTCGACGCGGACTGCGCCTCGGTCCCCCGGTGTGCTCCCCAGTGCCCCGACCAAACGGTGAACGTGGCCCCCGCCACCGTGGTGGGGTCGACGTTGGGCCAGCCCGACGAGCACCCGTCGTACTGCGCGGTCGGGCAGAACTCCGACTGGAGCGTCGCGTTCGAGGCGCCGCGCACCGGCCGGTACCTGTTCGAGGCTGTGGGCCTCGACTTCGAGGCGCAGCTCTCGCTCCGGGTCGGCGGATGTGACGGGTGGGAGTGGTGCTACCCCGACAACGCCACCCTCTCGTGGGACCTGGCGGCGGGCGAACAGATCGTGGCCGAGGTGACCGGCCCCCACCGCGCCGCCGGGGCGTTCGAGCTGTCGATCACCGAGGTGCTGCTGGTCGAAGCCCAGTGCGACGACGCGGTCGACGACGACGTGGACGGCCTGGTCGACTGCTTCGACCCGGACTGTGGCCTCGACCCCGCGTGTGCGGAGGTCTGCGACGACGACGTCGACAACGACGGGGACCAGTGGGTGGACTGCGCCGACGCGTGGTGCGCCACCGAGACCACCTGCGTGCAGACCTGCCCCGAAGGGGTGCTGGCCGGGCCGCTGCCGATCGTGGTCAGCGGCGACACGCTCGGGCGCACCGCCGACTGGCTCGCCGGCTGCACCTTCGCGACCGCGTCGGACGAGACCTGGTCGTTCGTCGCCCCGGCGGACGGGACGTACACCGTGGTGGTGGAGGCCGGGTTCGACGTGGTGCTCACCGTGTGGGACGGGTGCGGCGGCGCCGAGCTCGCGTGTGTGGACGACACGGGGCAGCTGCCGGAGACGGTGGAGCTGACGCTGGTGGCCGACCAGGAGGTGCTGATCGTGGTCGACGGGTACGAGGCCCAGAGCGGCCCATACACCCTGCGGGTGGAGCCATGACCTGGGCCCTCGCGGCGGCCGCCGCGACCCTGACCGGCGGGCCCACCGGCGCGGTCCGCACCCGGCAGGACGCGCTCGAACAAGCAGGCACCGGCGATCGGCTGCTGGTCGAACCCGGCGTGTACGAAGGCCCGGTGTGGCTGGTCGACCGCGAGCTCACGATCGAGGGGGCGGAGGGCTCCGAGGTCACCACGCTGAAGCTCGGCCCGGCCGTCGGGGGTGGCCCGCCGGTGTTGTCGGTCGAAGGGGGGGCGGTCACGCTCACCGGGTTCACCATCGACGGCCGCGGCAGCGACGCCGCGCTGCAGGTGTTCGGAGGCACGCTGGTCGGGACCGACCTCGAGGTCCGCGGGGCGTCGATCCAGAACCTGTACGCGGTGGCCGCGCAGATCGAGCTGTGGGACTCGAGCTTCGACCAGCTCCCCGAGACCGCCGCGCGCCACCTCCAGGTGTACGACTCGACCCTGACGCTCGAGCGCACGACCTTGGCCCGCGGCCCGCCGGTCAGCGCCCCAGGCTGACCCCGACCACGAGCTCGCCCGCCGGCTCGATCGGCCGGTCGGTCGGCAGGTTCGCGCCGAGCCGGAGCTCGGTCCACAACGGGCCCACCGGCTGCGCCGCCACCACCACTCGGCCGCCGAGCCGAGACGGCCACGCCCCCCGCCCCGCGAGCCCGACGTACGCCCGGTCCGTTCCGATCGCCGCGGTCACCCCGAGGTCGAGGTGGGCCGCCATCACGATCCGCCCGTCGGCGCCGGCGGCGAGCCACTGCCCGCCCACGAGCCAGCCTGCGCCGGCCTCCACCCGGAGCAGCCACCCCGGCGGGCGAAGCGCCAGCGCCACCTCGGTCGGCACCGCGACCTTGGTCGCGGGCTCGTGTGCGTCGCGGTTCCGCAGCTCCTCACCGAGCGCGACCCCGCCGCCGGTGAGCACCTGCAGCTCGGGGTGCCACCCGATCGGAGCACGGTCGGTCGGCGGGCGCTCGATCGGCGGGCGCTCGGTCGGGGGCGGCACCACCGGGTCGGGCTGAGGCACCGGGTCCGGGCGCGGCGCCGCCAGCGGCGCGAGCCCGGTCTCGACCTCCACCGAAACCCCCGGATCGACCCACGCCATCGCCGCGAACTTCGCCCGATCCCCGGTCGCGTCCCCGACCTGCACCAGGTGCAGCCCGGCCGCGACGACCTGCTCGCCCGAGCCCGGCGCGCCGTCGATCCACACGGCGCGGGCCCCCGGCGCGGGCGCGATCAACAGGGTCCCGGTCGCGGTGGCGGCGGGCGCCGCCTCCCACTTCGCCCGCAGCGCCGGTCCGAGGTCGGCCAACCACACGTCGGGCGCCACCCGGCGCGCCCCGGCGAAGTTGTCGAGCATCGCCTGGGGATCGTCGAGCAGCGCGCCCTCGAGCAGCCAGAACCGGGCCAGGGTCGACGGCTCCACTGGAGGGCTGCAGCCGAGCGCGTCGGTCACCCGTTCGAGCGCGGCGCGCCCAGCCGCGGGGTCGGCGTGCAGGCGCGCCTCGAGCGCGACCCGAATCGGCTCGTTCGGGTCGCAGTCGTCGGCGCGTGCGAGGGAGGCCAGCCAGAGAGGAAACACGGGCGCATCATCCCACAACCCGCGGCCCCGCGGTATCCTCCCCCGTCGGAGGATCGATGTGGACCCTGTGGACATCAGCGTCCGCGGACGGCGCTACCCTCGAGGTCGGCCCCGGCGCCGCGTACGAAGACCTCCAGGTCGCGCTGGCGGACGCGGACGTCGGCGACACGGTGATGGTGCGGCCGGGCACGTACCGCGGGACGTTCTCCATCGACCGGTCGGTCACGCTCGCGTCGGCCGATGGACCGGATCAGACCCGGTTGGTCGCCGGGCCGCCGCTCGGGTGGGACGCGCCGGTGGTGAACGTGTCGGGCGGGGCGTCGGTGACCCTGCGCGGGTTCACCGTCGACGGCGCCGGGGGCACGACCGGGATCGGGGTCGACCACGCCGACCTGGTGGGCGTCGACCTGGTCCTGCTCGGCGCGTCCGACCAGAACCTGTGGGCGCAGGGCTCGACCCTGACCGTGACCGACTCTCGGTTCGAGGCCGCCGCGGGCGAGGACACCCAGCACGTGGCGCTCGGCGACTGCACCGCCACCTTCGAGCGGATCGACGCGTCGAAGGGCGTCGGCCTGTACGGCGGCGGGGCGATCGGGGCGCTGGATTCGACGGTCACCGTGTCGGACAGCGTGTTCCGCGACAACCGCGCCCCCGACGGTGGGGCGATCGAGCTGTTCCTGGGCGCACGCGACACGGCTCGGCTCGAGCGGACGGTGTTCGAGCGCAACAGCGCCGGCGTGTGGGCCGGCGGCGCGGTGCAGATCAGCGGCGGGTCGGTCGAGATCGTCGACTGCACGTTCACCGACAACCACAGCCCGTGGGCGTTCGGCGCCCTGTCCCTGGTCGGGCTGAAGTCACTCGTGCTCGACGGCGACCGGTTCGTCGGGAACACCGGCGGGTGGGGCGGCGCGGTGGGGATCGACGACACCGACACGTCGACCGTGACCCGGAGCGTGTTCGTCGACAACCGGTCCGACGGCGACGGCGGCGCGGTGAGGTACAACGGCGACTGCGGCACCGCCACGCTGGCCGGCAACCTGTGGTGTGGGAACACCGCCGACTACGGCGGGGCGATCGCGTTCGAGAGCGACGGCGCGCTGGAGGCGACGGTGCTCAACGACCGGTTCGTCGCGAACGAGGCGAGGTCGGGCGGGGCGGTGGCGGTGTGGCAGTCGGCGGTGGCGCTCGAGCAGGTCACGGTCGTGGGTGGCGGCGCCGACGATGGCGCGGTGTGGTTCGACGGCTCGGCCGGTGCGCTCGCGAACATGGTGTTCGCCGACATCCTCGGGGCGCCCGCCGGCAAGGGCGACTCCGGGCCGCTCGACATCGCGCACGCGCTGGTGTGGTCCACCACCCGGCCGTTCACCAACGTCGCCGTGCCCGAGGGGCTGATCGAGGCCGATCCGTCGTTCGTCGGGTACACCGCGGGGGACTGCACCTCGGACCTCCGGGCCGCCCCCGGCAGCCCGCTGGTCGACGGCGGAGACCCACAGCAGACCGACGGCGACGGCACCCGATCGGACCTCGGCGCGTTCGGCGGCGGCCAGGCGGCGCTGTGGCTCGACCTGGACGCCGACGGCGCGGTGGCGACCGACTGCGCGCCGTACGACCCGTCGGCCGGGATGGGGGGCGACGACGCGCCGGCCGACGGGCGCGACCCGACCTGTGACGGGGTGGAGCCGTGCTGGGTCGACCGCGACGGCGACGGCGTCGGCGGAGACGAGCTCACCGACGGGCCGATCGGGTGCGAGGTGACCGGTCTGGCCGCTACCCCGGGGGACTGCGACGACCGCGACCCCCGCGATCGGGCGTGCCGGCCCGAGGGGTTGCCGTCGGCGTGGTTCTGCGCCGCCGGCCCATCCGGCGGCGCCGGGTGGACACTCGGGCTCGTGTTCGCGGCGGCGCGCCGCAGGCGGCGGTGAGCCCCCCGCGGTAGACTGCGCCCGACTGAAGGGGGCGTGATGTGGCTCCGGTGGATCGTCGCGTGTGACGGAGAGCCCACCCGGACCGGCGGCGGAGATGTGCTGCCGACCGACCCACCCGCCGACACCGCCCCGGTGCCGGACCCCGAGTGCGCCGACCTGCCGTGGACCGGGTCGACCGTGACCGGGTCGACCGTCGACCAGGGCGACGACCGGGCCGCGTCGTGTGGAGGCGCGGGCGGAGCCGAGGTGGTGTACCTGTTCACCGCGCCGACCGACGGGGTGTACGTGTTCGACACCGTCGGCTCGAGCGTCGACCTGCTGCTGGCCGCGTTCGAGACCTGCGACGGACCGGAGCTCGGGTGTGACGACGACGGGGCGGGGGGACTCGACGCGATGCTCCGCCTGCCGCTGTCGGCGGGTCAGACGGCGCTGGTGCAGGTCGAAGCGTACGAGGACGGCGGCGACTACGTGGTCAACGTCAGCCCCGCCGACCCGACCGAGGTGGACTGCGCCAACGGGCTCGACGACGACCTCGACCGGTGGCCCGACTGCCTCGACGACGACTGCGCCGCCGCCCCCACCTGTGCGCCGCTGTGCCCGGACGGGGAGCTGTCGGCGGCGCCGGCGGTGTTCGAGGGCTCGACCCTCGGCAGGACCGACGAGCACGGCGGCTACTGCACCGACTTCGGCCCGAACTCGGACTACACGGTGGCGTTCACCGCCCCGGCCCACGCGCGGTACCTGTTCGAGGCCACCGGCGTCGGGTTCGGCGCGGTGCTGTCGGTCCGGTTCGGCTCGTGCGACGCCTACGAGTCGTGGTGTGTCCGCCCCGGCGACGCGTCGTGGTTCGACCTCACCGCCGGCGAGACGCTGTATGTCGACGTCACCGGCCAGTTCGGCGCCGCTGGCCCGTTCACCCTCGCGGTGGACCCGTACCCGCTGGTGGAGGCCGACTGCACCGACGGCGAGGACGAGGACCTCGACTACTGGTGGGACTGCGGAGACCCCGACTGCGACCTCGACCCGGCGTGCTTCGAGGACTGCGCGAACGGGTCCGACGACGACGGCGACGGCCGGGTGGATTGCGCCGACGGCGGGTGCGCCGCCGACCCGACCTGCGCGGTGCCGTGCCCCGAGGGGGCGCTCACCGGCCCGCTGCCGGTGGCGGTGAGCTCGAGCACCTATGGGTCGACCCCGAACGAGTCCGGCACCTGCGCGCCGACCGCCGCCGCGTCGGACCAGACCTGGTCGTTCGTCGCGCCCGCCGACGCGACCTACACGTTCGAGGTCGACGCCGACTTCGACTCGGTGCTGCTCCTGCTCGCCGGGTGCGGCGGGGCCGAGCTCGCCTGCGACGACGACTCCGGCCCCGACAACGGGTCCGCGCTGTCGGTGGCGCTCGCCCAGGGCGAGGAGGTGCTGGTGGTCGTCGACGGGTACGACACCGAGTCTGGCGGCTACACCCTGACCGTGACCAACTGAGGGGGCAACGATGTGGTTCACCATCGGGTCGCTCGCGCTCGGCGCCACCTTGGAAGTGGGGCCGACCGGCGCGTACGCCACGATCAACGACGCGCTGGACGACGCCGGCGCGGGCGACACGGTGCGGGTCGCCCCCGGGGTGTACCGCGAGGTCGTGTGGGTGGAGGGCCCGGTCACGCTCGAGTCGACCGGGGGGGCGGCCCAGACGGTGATCGCGTTCCCCCCCAGCTACGGCTGGACCCCGCCGGTGGTGTACGTGATCGGGGCGCAGGGCGCGGTGATCCGCGGGTTCACCATCGACGCCACCGGCACCGACAACGCGTTGAGCGTGGACTACAGCACGCTCGAGGCGGTCGAGCTCGAGCTGTTCGGCGCGGAGAACGAGTCGGTCCACGGGTTCCAGTCCGACCTCACGCTGCGGGACACCACCCTGCGCGCCGCCCCCGACGTACACCCGCGCCACATCGGCGTGTACCAGACGGCGCTCACGCTCGAGCGGGTGGTCGTGTCGAAGGGGTTCAGCCGGGTCGAGGGCGGCGGCCTGTTCGCGGTCGGGTCCGACGTGACGGTGCGCGACTGCACGTTCAGCGACAACGTCGCGCGCAGCGGGGCGGCGATCGACGCGATCACCGACACCGACACCGTGCTCACGGTCGAGGACACCGTGTTCGAGCGCAACCGCGCGGAGGACTACGGCGCCGGCATCCGGGTGGAAGGCGGGGGCACCATCCTGGTGCGGCGCTCGTCGTTCGTCGACAACCACGGCGTGGACGGGATCGGGGCGATCGACCTGTTCGGCGGCGCGACCCACTTCGAGCTCGCCGACTCGCAGTTCGTCGGCAACACCGGAGAGGCGTGGGGCGGCACGGTCGCGGTGTACGACGTGGCCGACGCGCTGGTCGCGCGGAACACGTTCGTCGACAACCGCTCCGGCGACTACGGCGGCGCGCTGCGGATCGACGGCAGCTCGGGGGTGGCGACCGTCGTGGGCAACTCGTTCTGCGGGAACACCGCCACCGAGGGCGGCGGCGCGGTGGTGCTCGCCGGCTACGACACGCTGTCCGCGTCGGTCATCCACAACCTGTTCGTCGACAACGACGCCCCGTCCGGCGGTGCGGTGTACGTCGAGCAGAGCGAGGTGGCGCTGGCCCAGAACACGGTGGTGGGCGGGTCCACCGGCGACGCTGCCGTGTGGTTCACCTACGCCCGCGGCTCGTCGGTCAACGGCGTGTTCGCCGACCTCGGCGCGCCCCCGTTCGGCGCCGACCCCGCCTCCGACGTGACCTCCACCTGGTCGCTGTCGTGGGACGTGTCGGGCGCGTCGCTCGGCATCCCCGCCGACCCGTCGCTCGTCGAGGCCGACCCCGGGTTCGCCGCGTACACGCCCGGAGACTGCGGCTCGGACCTCCGCGGCGGCTCGGGCAGCGCGCTGGTCGACGGCGGGGACCCGGGGCGGGTCGACGCGGACGGCTCGCGGTCCGACCTCGGCGCGTACGGCGGCGAGACCGCGGTGTTGTGGCTCGACGTCGATGGCGACGGGCTGATCGAGGGAGACTGCGCCCCGCTCGACCCGGCGGCGGGCGCCGGCGGCGACGACCTCCCGGCAGACGGGGTGGAGCCCGACTGCGACGGGGCCGAGGCGTGTTGGGTCGACCGCGACTCCGATGGGGTCGGCAGCGACGAGCTCGGTCAGGGACCGGTGGGGTGTGACGCCCCGGGCTGGGCCGGCGGGCCCGGTGACTGCGACGACCGCGACCCGGCCCACACGAGCGAGTGCGGCGCGGAGCTGCCTCGGGCATGGTTCTGCGGCACCACCCCCGACGCTGGGTGGCTGGCGGGGTTCGCCGCGCTCGCGCTCGGCCGGCGGCGGTCGGTCAGCGCACCACGAGCTGGTCGTCGCGCCAGCTGAACCGGGTGGCGCCGAGGCGCCCGCCCACGCGCACCGTGCGGGTGACCGCGCGGCCCCCCAGCTCGAGCCGCAGCTCGTGGCCGCCGGCCGACATCGGGTGGTCTCGGAGCGGCGTCTTGCCCACCTGCACCCCGTCGATGTACACCGACGCGCCCGAAGGCTCCGAGTCGAACGTGACCGCCACGATCTCCACCGGCGACGGCGACGCAGGGGCGGCCGGCGGCGGCTCGGGCGCGGGCACCACCTCGGCCGGCGCGGGGCGCGGAGCCACGGGGCGACCCGCGCGCACCGGCGCGGGCGCGACCGGCGCGGGCTCGGACGGAGCGACCGCCGGCGCGAGCGCGACCGGCTCGGGCTGCGGGGTGACCGGCGGTGGGGGCAGCTCCGCCGACGCCGACGCCGCCTCGGGCGAGCCGGTGGGGGCGACCGCGGGCTCGAACGTCGGCCCGAACCGCGCGAGCCACAGCGCGAACACGAGCCCGGTCGCCCCGAGCACCAGCCCGGCCGACCCGATCCCGACCAGCGCCACCAACAACGGCCACCGCGGAGCGCCCGCCGTGGACGCCTTCGGGGCCGACCGGGGCATCAGCCCGCCGGTGAGCTCGAGCGTCTCGGACAACACCGAGCCCACCACGTCGTCGGGCCGCTGCTCCGAGTGCTGGGGCACCGCCTCGGCCGCCCACTGGCGCAGCGACGGTCCGTCGAGCCGCCGCACGAGCTCGGCCGCCTCCTGTTCGACCTCCGCCGCCGTCGGGCGCGCCGCCGGGTCCGGCGAGCGCATCTTCGCCGCCAGCGCGAGGGCCGCCTCCACCGGCGGGGTCCGCTCGACCTGGAACCGGGCCTCGACCGGGCCGCCCGCCGACAGCTGGGCCGCGCGCTCGGTGGTGACCAGCACGTGCAGCAGCACCCCGAGCGAGTACACGTCGCCCTCGGGGCCCTCGCGCCCGGTCAGCCGCTCGGGCGCGATGTAGCCGAGCGTGCCCCCGATCGAGCTCGAGGTCTGCGCCTCGCGCGCGTCGAACCGGGCCCGCGCGACCCCGAAGTCGAGGACCTTCACGTCGCCGTCGGGGGTGATCTGGATGTTCGCGGGCTTCAGGTCGCGGTGCAGCAGGTGCAGCGGGCCGTCTTCGCCCGCCATCGAGTACACCTTGTGCAGCGCGCGGGCGATCTCCGCCACCACCTCGAGCGCGACCCGCGGCGGCATCGGCCCGCGGTGGATCAAGCGGTGCGCCGACGCGCCGTCGACGTACTCCATCACCATCGCCCACTGGCCACCCAGGCGGATCGGCGGGTCGACCGCCACCACCGCCCGGTCGCGCACCAGGCCCAGGATCCGCGCCTCGTCGCGGAACCGCGCGATCTCGTCGGCCGAGACTTCGTCTTGGCGCACGATCTTGATCGCGACCTGCTTGGTGAACCCCTCCGGCCCCTCGAGCCGCGCGCGGTACACCCGCCCGAACCCCCCGCGGCCGATCAGGCCGAGGATGCGGTACTTGCGGCGCTCTGGGTCCCGTTGCATCGGGAGGCAGCTTAACCCAGGCTCAGGGCCCTCCGAGCAACAAACGGTCCGGCCGACCACGTGCCCCCTCGTCAGTCGACCAGGATCGCCAGGCTCTTCAGGTACCGGGTCTCCGGCACCGCCGGCAACACCGGGTGGTCCGGCGCCTGCTCCCCGCGCCGCACGATCCGGATCGCCCGCCCGACCTTGCGCGACGCCGCAGCGACCGCCTCCACGAACCGGTCCTCCTGCACGTGCCAGCTGCACGACGAGGTGAACAGCCAACCCCCGGGCGCGACCAGCTTCAGCCCCAGCGCGTTCACGTCCTCGTAGCCGCGGAGCGCGGCGCCAGCCGCCTTGCGCGCCTTCGCGAACGCCGGCGGGTCGAGCACCACCGCGCCGAACCGACGCCCTTCCGCCACCAGCCGCTCGAGCGCGCGCTTGCCGTCGTCGCGCGCGACCTCGAGCCGGTCGGACACCCCGTTGCGCTCGGCGTTCACCGCGATCCGCTCCGCGCAATCGGCCGACCGGTCGACCGCGAGCACCGAGCGCGCGCCGCCCCGGAGCGCGTACAGGCCCCACGCCCCGCCGTTCGCGTACAGGTCGAGCACGTCGAGCCCGCTGCACCGCTCGCCCGCGAACCGCCGGTTGTCCGCCTGGTCGTAGAAGTGCCCGGTCTTCTGGCCGTCGAGCACCGGCACCACGAACCGGACCCCGTTCTCCTCGATCTCCACCTCGGCCGGCGGGTCGCCGAACCACGGGCCGACCTCGTCGGGCAGGCCCTCGAGCTGGCGCGCCGGGCCCTCGCTGCGCACCACCGCCGCGACCGGACCGAGCACCTCGCGGATCGCCTGCCCGATCGCCTCCTTGCGCACCTGCAGCCCGAGGGTGCCGAGCTGCGCCACCACCACGTCGCCGTACCGGTCGATCACCAGGCCCGGCAGGTCGTCTCCTTCGGCGTGCACCAGCCTGAGCGAGCGGCGCCCAGGCAGCGCCCGCGCCCGGCGCTCGACCGCGCGGGACAGCCGCTCGGCCCACCACGCGGGGTCGTCCACGTCGACCGGGGCCCGGGCGAGCAGGCGCACGGTGATCAGCGACGCCGGGTTCGCGTAGCCGCGGCCGAGGAACCGGCCGGCCGCGTCGAGCACGTCGACCGCGCCCCCGCGCGGCAACCCAGACACGTCGGCGTCGAGCTCGTTCGCGAACACCCAGGGGTGTCCCTCGCGCACGCGGCGATCGTGGCGGCTGCGCAGTCGGATGGCGGGGATCGTCATCGCCACGGGCTATCGTGGAGGCTATGGTCCCGGCATGTCGAACTCCCGCCTGACCCACGTGGACGAGCACGGAGACGCCCACATGGTGGACGTGGGCGACAAGCCGGCCACCCGGCGCACCGCCACCGCCACCGGGTACGTGACGCTGGGCCCGGACGCGCTGCGCGCGGTGGTCGAGCACACGGCGAAGAAGGGCGACGTGCTCGCGACCGCGCAGCTCGCCGGCATCCAGGGGGCGAAGCGCACCTCGGACCTGATCCCGCTGTGCCACCCGCTACCGATCGACGCGGTCGACGTGCACCTGGTGGTCGAGGGAGACCGGGTGCGGTGTGACGCGACCGTGTCCACCACCTGGCGCACCGGGGTCGAGATGGAGGCGCTCACCGCGGTCAGCGCGGCGCTGCTCACGGTGTACGACATGTTGAAGGCGGTCGACCGGTCGATGGTGCTGGGGCCGATCGCGCTCACCCACAAGTCGGGCGGCCGCAGCGGCGACTACCGGCGGGCCTGAGGCGCCTCGACCATCCGGCGCAGCCGCGCAGTGGCGGCCCGCGCGTCGGACGCGGCGTGGGTGTCGGCCACGAGCGCCTCCGCCTCGGCCAGTGTGCCCGACGGGTCCGCCCCCTCCCCGCGCTCGACCATCCCGCGCCGGGCGAGCAGCTGCGCGGTGAGCAGGCGGTCGCCGAGCGTGCGCGCGGTGTCGAGCGCGGCGTCGATCCGCTCGCGCGCCGGCCCGACCTCTCCCAGCGCGACCAGCCCCTCGACCCACACGCCGGTCGCCTCCGCCGCCGAGCGGCCGTCCCCGTCTCTGGTCAGGAGCTCGACCGCCCGGCCCGCCGCCGCCACCCCGAGGTCCGGGTTGCCGTCGAGCAGCTCGATCTCGGCGAGGTTCGCGCGCGCGATCGCCGCCTGACGCCGCTCCCCGAGCGACTCGAACCCCGCGATCATCGCCTCGAGCAGCTCGCGCGCCACATCGTACCGCCCAGCGGACCGCTCGCACAGCGCGAGGTTCCCGATCGCGCGGTACTCGGTCTCGCGCACGCCGATCTCGGACGACACGTCGCGCGCGACCACGTAGTGCGCGCGGGCCTCGTCCCAGTTGCCGAGGTCGAGCTCGAGGTTGCCGAGCCCGAGCCGAGCCACCCCCTCCCCCCGCCGATCCCCGTTCGCGATCCGCCGATCGAGCGCGTCCTGGTACAGCTGACGCGCCACCTCGAACCGCCCCCGGCGCCGCTCGACCAACGCGAGGTTCCCGAGTGCGTTCGCGACCAGATCGCCGCCGATCGGCTCGGACGCCCCGATCCGGACCACCTCGCCCCAGCAGCGCACCGCCTCGTCGAGCGCGCCGTGCACCCGGTGGGCGTTGCCGAGGCTGCACAGCACCGCGCACACCGCGCTCGCCGACCCGGCCTCCCGCGCCAGCGCCAGCGCCCGCGACAGGTCGTCGTCTCCGGCCGACACATGGCGCGCCCGCCGCACCAACGCGCGCTGGTGCAGCGCCTGCGCCATGGAGAGCGCGTCTCCGTGGGCGGCGGCGCGCTCGACCGCGTGGTCGGCGGTCGACAGCGGGTCGCCCACGCCGGCCCACTGCTCGAGCACCGCGAGGCGCGCCTCGATCCGGACCTGGTCCGCGAGGGGGATCGGCAACCCCAGCGACTCGCGCATCAGGCTGATGCCCTCGTCGAGCGGGCCGCGCCGTACCAGCACCTCACTCGCCGCGGTCACCGCCGCGCCCACCAGGTCGAGCCACCGGTGGCGCAGGGCAGAGCGCGCGGCGGCGGTGAGGTTCGCGCGGTCGAGCACCGGGGGGTGGGGCGCGGTGGCGAACCCGGCGAAGTGCTCCACGTGGCGGCGCTCGGCGTCGAGCTGCACCTCCGGCGCCTCCGCCAGCTTGTCGACCGCGTACTCGGTGACGAACGCCCACCCGCCGAACCGGTCCGGCCCGCGCGCCTCGAGCAGCGAGCGCGCGCACAGGCCGGCCACCTGGCGGTCGGCGTCGGGCCCGAGCACCGCGCGCGCCGCGGCGCGGTCGAACCCCCCGTGGAACACCGCGGTGCGCCGCCACGCCTCTCGCTCGCCGTCCGACAGCAGCTCCCACGAGCCGTCGAGCGCGGCCCGCAGCGTGGCGTGGCGGGACCCCTGGCGATCGCGGCTCGCGAGCAGCCGGAACCGGTCGTCGAGCCGCTGCAGGATCGCCTTCGGCGACAGCGCGTTGACCCGGCTCGCGGCGAGCGCCAACGCGAGCGGCAAGCACTCGAGCCGCTCGACCAGCTCCTCCACCACCGGTCGCACCGGCTCGAGCCGGAAGTCGGGCCGGACCCGGGACGCGAGCAGCGCGAACAGGGTCACCGCCTCGTCGAGCGCGAGCGGTCCGAGCTGCACCGCGTCGGTGCCGTCCACCTCCACCCGGCTGGTGGCGAGGAACCGGGCGTCGGGCGCGGCGGGCCGCCAGGCCGAGATCGCGGCCGACACCGCCGCGCCCACCCCTTCACAGTTGTCGAGCACCACCAGGCACGGGCCGCGGGCGTTCATCGCGTCGCCGGCCCGCCGCAGCGCGGACGCCCCACTCAGCGCGGCCGAGATCCCGAGGGATCCCACCGCGGCGGCGGCGACCTGCGCGAGGTCGTGCACCTCGGTGAGGTCCACCATCACCGACCCGCCCCGCAGCGACGGGCCCACCCGGTGCGCGAGGTGGCGGGCGAGCCGGGTCTTGCCGGTCCCCGGCGGCCCCAGCAGCGTCAACACCGCGCCCGGGCGCATCAGCGTGGCCGAC
>JBEBJC010000106.1:0-14097 GCA_040080105.1 Myxococcota bacterium | reverse complement strand
CACCAGCTCCTCGACGAGGGAGTTCCACGCCTTGCACTCGGCGCACCGGCCCATCCACTTCGCCGAGACCCACCCGCACTGCTGACACACGAACTGGCGACGAGGCTTGCCCATGCCGTCCCCCGTACCTCACCGGCCCGCGCGCCGGCCTCCTCGGCCTCCGGGCTTCCGCCCGCGCCCCGGCGCCCCCGCCGGATCGCGAGCCCGGAACTCGGGTACATTCCCGCCGAGGTGACGATGCTCCGTTCCCCCTGGTCCTGGCTGTGGATCGCGATGGCCGCTTGTGATCCGAACAAGGACGACACCGCCGACACCGCGGCGTCCGACACCGACTCGGACACCGACACCGACACCGACGCCGACTCGGACACCGACACCGACGCCGACTCGGACACCGACACCGACGCCGACTCGGACACCGACACCGATGCCGACTCGGACGCCGATGCCGACGCAGACGCAGACAGCGACGCCGACACCGACCCGAACGACAGCAGCGCGACCGGCGACACCGGGGTGGTCGACGACACCGCAGGAACCACCGGGGACACCGGACCGGACGACCCCGCCGGTCCGGCGACCCCGGTCTCGATCAGCGCGACCTGCGTGGCCCAGGCGAACGTCCTCCGGTACGACTGCGACGTGGTGGTCGACCCCCCGCAGGCGGTGCAGATCCGGTACTGGCGCGACGACGGTCTCGGCGCCGAGCGGATCCACACCTCCGAGGTGGTCTCGGATGTACACGACGTGCCGATCTACTTCCTGGCGCAGGAGCAGGACTACACGTTCGAGGCGTCCGCCGTCGCCTGGCCCGGCGGGCTCACCTCGACCGTTTCGGTCACCACCGGGTCGGTGCCGCTCGAGGTCGACAGCAAGTTGTCGATGACCGGCACCTCCACCATGGGGCTCATCGGCACCGAGGCGCCGTGTTCGACCAAGGCGATCGCGGTGATCTACGACACCGACACGGGCGACCTGGTGTGGTTCACCAACCTCGACCTGGCCGGGGAGCTCGGGCTGTTGGACATGGTGCGGTTCACCGACCAGCAGACCGTCGCCGGCGAGACCGACGGCAACATCGTGGAGATCGACCTCGAGGGGAACGACCTCGTCCGGTTCCCGGTGTCGTACCCCGGCTGCTGCAGCCTGAACCACGAGCTGTTCGAGGTCGACGACACCTGGTTCAGCCAGTACCAGGAGATCATCGGGCAACCAGGGCCAGACCTCACGGTCGACGCGATCGTGCAGCTCGACGGCGACGGGATCGAGCTGTACCAATGGCACCCGGCCGACCACCTGGCAATCCCGGGCGGCGCCGCCGGCGACTACCTGCACACCAACTCGGGCAACGTGGTGCCGGGCGAGATGATGGTGCTGTCGTGGCTCACCCAGGACACCATCGCGAAGATCGACCTGAACCCGCTCAGCGCCACGTACGAGGAGCCGCTGTGGTTGATGCGGGGCGACGGGACCGCGGGGGACCTCGGCAACGACATCACGGTGGACTGGTCGCTGGTCGGCGGGTCCGACAGCTTCGGCGGGCAGCACAACGTGAACCTCCGGCGCGACGGCCGGCTGGCGTTCTTGGACAACGATCACGGCCGCGGGATCGTGATGACGGTGGACGACGCCACCCTGACCGCCACCGTCGACGGGGTGTACCCCACCCACGAGGGGATCTGCTTCCCCCAGGGCACGTCGATGGAGACCGCCTCGGGCAACCCGGTGGTCGGGTGCGACACCGCATGGATCCGCGAGTACGACCTCGCGAGCGCGGTCCAGATCTGGGAGGCCGAGATCGAGTGTGAGAACGGAGGGGGCGGCGGGTTCACCTCCGGCGCCGCCACCCGGTGGTACCCCCTCGACGGCTGGAACTGACCGTGTGGGTGGGCGCCACCACCGCACACGCCGCGCCCACCCCCGCCGACGCGGAGGCGGCGCTGCGCGCGGGCGACGTGGAGGGCGCCGCCCGGATCTGGCGCCGGTGGGTCAAGGCCCACCCCGACGACGGGGCGGCGTGGTTCGCCCTCGCGGGCGCCGAACACCAGCTCGCCCGGTGGGACGCCGCCGCGGCGGGGTGGGAGCGCGCGGTGGCGCTCGGGGTCCGGCCAGGGGCCAGCGGGTACAACCTCGGGTGTGCGCTCGCCCGCGCCGGCCGCGCCGACGACGCGCTGCGGGCGCTCGACGCCGCCGCCGGGTTCGCCACCGGCGATCAGCTGCGGGCCGACCCCGACCTCGCGTTGCTCCAGGCGGATCCGCGGTTCGCTGGGGTGATCGATCGGGCCGAAGCCGCGCGGTACCCGTGTGACCACGACCCGAGGTACCGGGCGTTCGACTTCTGGGTCGGAGACTGGGTGGTGGAGCGCGGCGGACAGCGGCTGGGCACCAACACGATCACCCGGGAGCAGCACGGGTGCGTGCTGCTCGAGCGGTGGACCGACACGTTCGGCGGCGCCGGGACCTCGTTCACGTTCCTCGATCCCACCGCCGACCGTTGGCGGCAGCTGTGGATCGACGGCTCCGGACGGATCGCGGAGTACGCGGGCGGGTTCGAGTCCGCCGACCGGCTGGTGATGGAGGCCCGCACCGCGTCGCCTGGAGCGGCCGACGGGCGGAGCCGCGGGACCTGGACCCGAAACCCCGACGGGACGGTGCGACAGGTGTTCGAGGCGCAGAGCGCAGACGGGACCTGGGTGGTGACGTTCGACGGGACCTACCGGCCCGCCGCAACCCCCTGACCCACCAGCACCCGCGCGTACTGCTCGTACGACACGAGCTGGCTCGGGCGGTGGCGCAGGCGGCCGTCCGGCCCGACCAGCACCGCGGTCACCTCCCGCGCGACCGCGTCCCCCACCCCGGCGGCGGCGTTCACCCGATCCTGCAGCCACGGCGCGAGCTCCCCCCACCCATGTTCGTCCCAGCCGGGCCCGCCGACCGCAGCGAGCTTGCGCGACTGCGGCTCGAGGTGCGGGCGGGTCACCCGAGCGACCGACACCGGGCCGAGCGGCATCACCACGTCGATCGCCGCCCACGCGCTCGCCACCAGGGGTCCTCCGGGGCAGCGCGCGAACGCGGTCACCCCGCCGAGCCGGCGCGCCCACGCGGCCAGCACCAGCGCGCGCAGGGTCGCGTCCGCCGCCTGGGTGGACGGTCCGGGCGACAACCCGTCGAGCGCGCGACCGAGCGCCGTGAGCTCGGCCACCTCACCCGCGCCGGTGACGGCGGCGCGACCCGCCCCGGGGACCCACGCCGACACCACCCCCAGGATCTGCTCGACCGGACCTTCCACCCGCCCTCCGGCGCGAGCATACCCCCCGCCGGTGGGGGTCGGCCGGCCAGCGGCGGGTCGAGATCGATCGGATCACCCTCCGCCCGCGGGATAAGCCGGCGCGATGCGAACCGTGTTCCGCTGGGGGCAGTCAGCGTACGAGACCGACGCCGACCTGGCGCTCGAACAAGCTGCCGCGCGCGCGCTCGGGCTCGACTGGCGCAGCGCGCCGGAGTCCGAGTCCCCCCCTCCCCTCGACGGCGTGGGGGCGCTCGTGGTCACGAGCCGGGTCCGGGTCGACGCGGCCGCCCTGGCCACGTTCACCGGCGACCTGGTGCTCACCACCACCAGCGGGTGGGACCACATCGACGTGGCCGCGTGCCGGGCCCGCGGCGTCACCGTCGCCCGCTGTCCCCTCGCCCGCCGCGACGCGGTGGTCGAGTCGGCGGTGGGCGGGATCGTCGGGTTGTTCCGGCGCCAGCCCGCGTTCGATCGCGCCGCCCGCGACGGCCGGTGGGCGCGCGCCGCGCTGCCCGGGCTCGATCCGTGGACGGTGCGCGGGGCGACCGTGCTGGTCGTCGGGCTCGGCGTGATCGGGGCCCGGTGCGCAGAGGTGCTGCACGGCCTCGGGGCGACGGTGTGGGGGGTCGATCCGGCCGGCGTCCCCCCGTTCGTCACCGCGGTGCCGCTCGACCGCGGGTTGGAGGGAGCTCACGCGGTCACGCTGCACTGCGCGCTCGACCCGTCGACCGACGGGCTCCTGTCGGCCGCCCGGATCGCCCGGATGCGCCCCGGGGCGGTGCTGGTGAACACCGCGCGCGGTCGGCTGGTCGACGCGGACGCGGCGGTGGAGGCGGTGCGCGCCGGGGCGCTGCGGGGCGCGGCGCTCGACGTGTTCCCGCGGGAGCCGTGGCCGGCGCTGGCCGACGCCGCAGCGGTCGACGGGGTGTGGGTCACCCCGCACTCGGCCGGGTACAGCCGCGGCCTGGGGGCTCGGGTCGCGCGCGAGGTCGCCGACGCCCTCGCCGCGTGGGCGCGCGGGGCGCCCCTCCCTCACCCGGTGTCGCGCGTCGGCTGACCGAGCGTCGCCCACCCGCCGACGGTCTCCAGCCGGGGCAGCTTCACGTCTCCCCACCGCTGCCCGGACGCCGCCTTGTGCGCCACGTACCGGGCGCCGGCGTCCGGTCCGACCCGCACCCACCCGAGCGGGCCGAGCTGCCCGACGCTGCGGCACCAGCGGTAGTGCGGGTTCTCGCACAGCCGCGCGTCGATCGCCCCAGGATCGACGGCGTGCTCGGCGTACAACACGTAGCGGTCGCCCTCTGGGGCCAGCAGCGCGAACCCGGGGAGGTCCGCCAACACCGCGGCCACGAACGGCTCGGCGAGCTTCTCCCCGCGCAGGTCCGACACCCGGTCCTGCCGCCCCAGGAATCGGATCGTCGGCGTGGCCCGCAGCCGCGCGGTGACGGCGATCCGGTCGCGCAGCTGGTACCGCCACAGCCCGGCGCCGGTGGTCAGCACCACGCAGCCCTCGTCTCCCGGGCGAGCGGTCCACAGCGGGATCACCTCCCCGTCGTCGCGCTCGAGCTCGAGGTAGTGCGACGTGAGCGCCAGCGGGTGCGCACCGCCGAACGGCACGCTCACGATGCCCTCGGTGGCCAGCAGCCCCTTCGCCTGGAACGCGACCCCCGGCAGGCGCGCGCGCAGCCGCTCCACCTCCGGCGCCGCGCTGGCGTCGGCCCACGCCGACAACAGGCGCAGGCGGGGCCACGCCGCACCCCCGCGGCGCTCCACCGCGTCGAGCAGCAGCGAGCCGAACGACGGGCTCCACACCGAGATCAACGTGAGGTCGCGCGCCGCGATCAGCGCGTCGGCGGTGGCGCCCCAGAACGCCTCCCCGTCGAGCCCGCGCGGGGGGCCGACCAGGCCGCGCCGCACCACCGCCTCCACCCACCCGCCGAGGATCGACGCGTCGTCGTCGAACCCGACCGGGATCCCCCCGGCGGTCCGCTCGGCCGGCACCGTGGGGGAGATCGACCAGTACGCCGGGCCGCGCGCGAGCGCCGGGTCCCGCCCGTAGGTGTCGGCGACCCACGCGCCCACCGCCCGCCGCAGCTCGGCCCGGCTGGCGGGCGTGGACGGCACGAGCTTGCGCGCGCGGGTCGAGCCCGAGGTGGGCTCGAACCGGGTGACCGGAGAGGTGGTGAGCACGTCCGGCTCGCCGCTCGCCGCCCGCTCGATCCACGGCGCGAGGTCGTCCCAGCGAGCGAGCGGGACCCGCGAGGCGAACGCGGACGGCGAGCGGGCCCCTCGCAGGTCGTGCGCCCGCCCGAACGCGCTGGATTCCCCGGCCTCCACGATCCGGCGCAGCACCCGCTCCTGCGCGGGGCCCGGCCGGTCGAGCGCGCGGCGGAGCCCGAGCCACGCCCGGGACGACCCGAGGACCCAGGTGGCGATGGCCGCCGCCGCGATCACCGCGACAGGCGCCGCAAGATCCGCTGACCCGCCTCGGTGAGGTTCGCGGGCGAGATCTCGGTGAGGCACACGAGCTCGTCGCCCTGGTCGAACCCGGGGTTCCGCGCGCGGTAGAACCGGTCGACCGGGTCGTCGGGGCGGATCACGTCGTGTTCGGCGCGCAGCCCCCCGACCCCCAACCGGGCGATGCCGTGGGTGTAGGCCGCGCCGAACCGCTCGGTCGCCCGCGCGTCGAGGCGGACCTGTACATCTGGCGGGGTCAGCGCGGACGGGTTCGGCCAGAACCGCCGGAAGAACAGCGGCAGGTACCGGTAGGTGCGCGACCCACCCGCGAGCAGCAGCCAATCGAGCGGGCCGTGCCGGTCGTGCGCCGCCATCGCCGCCGCGAGCCACCCGGTCTGCAGCGCGTGGCCGCCCCACGCGCTCCGGTCGACCCCGGTGTCACCCGAGAACAGCACCCAGCCCCACGTGTCGCGGTACAGGGCGAGCGTGGTGTAGCCGCGGATCTCGCCCGCGTCGTCCGACACCAACAGCACCTGGTCCTTGTCGGTGAGATCGCGCAGGAACGTGGCCCGGTCCACGTTCGCGTACAGCGACTCGTGGATCCGGTACATCGCGCCCATCTCGTCTGCAGTGAGCGAGCTGCGCTCCCGCAGCGACCAGGTCGTGGCCACCCCTACTTCACCACCAAGTTGAGGATCTTGCCCGCTTTGTAGATGACCTTCACCAGTTCCTTGCCCTCGAGGAACTTCGACACGGTCGGGTCGGCCTTCGCCGCCGCGACCGCGGTGGCCTCGTCGGCGTCGACCGCGAGCAACACCTCGCCCCGGGTCTTTCCGAGCACCTGGACCCCGATCGCGACGGTGTCGTCTCGGGTGTACCGCGGATCGGCGACCGGCCACGGCACGAACGAGATCCCGCCCGACCGCCCGAGGCCGCGCGACCAGACCTCCTCGGCGAAGTGAGGGGCGAACGGCGCCACCAGCTGGCACAGCGGCTCGAGCACCACGCGCGACCGGCAGCCCTGCTGGGTGAGGTCACGGGTGGCGACGTGCAGCGCCGAGATCGCGGTGTTCAACGACAGCCCCTCGATGTCCGCGGTGACCTTCGCCACCGCCTTGTGCAGCGTGCGCAGCGACTCTTCGGTCGGCTCCGACCCGTCGGCGCGCGGGGTGTCCGCGTCGCCGTCGAAGAACAGCCGCCACAGCCGGCGCAGCCACCCGTACTGGCCTTCGAGGCCGAGCGTCTGCCACGGCTTCTCCGACTCGAGCGGCCCCATGAAGCAGATGTACACCCGCATCGCGTCCGCGCCGAACCGGACGATCACGTCGTCGGGGTTCACCACGTTGCCCTTGCGCTTCGACATCTTCTCGATCCGGGCGACGAGCTCGGTGTCGGTCCCCTTCTTGAACCACCTCCCGCCGCGCTCCTCCACGTCCTTCTCCGGGACGATGCGCTTGTCGGGGTCGTAGTAGGTGAACGCGGTGATCATGCCCTGGTGGAGGAGCTTCTGGAACGGCTCGGGGTCGCGGACGAGCCCCTCCTCGTGCAGGAACCGCTGCCACATCCGCGCGTACAGCAGGTGGCCCACGGTGTGCTCGGGGCCGCCCACGTACAGGTCGACCGGCATCCAGTAGTCCGACTTCGCCCGGTCGCAGAACGCCGCGTCGTTGTGCGGGTCGCAGTACCGCAGGAAGTACCAGCTCGACCCGGCCGAACCCGGCATGGTGTCGGTCTCGCGCCGGACCGCCCGCCCGGTCTTCGGATCGGTGATCGACACCCAGCCCTCCGCGCGGGCGAGCGGCGACTCCCCGGTGCCGAGCGGGGCGTACGAATCGACCTGCGGCAGCTCGATCGGCAGCTCGTCGGGGTCGAGCGCCCGCACGACCTCGCCCTGCGGGTCGAGCAACACCGGGATCGGCTCCCCCCAGTACCGTTGCCGGGCGAACGTCCAGTCGCGCAGCTTCCAGGTGATCTCGCGCCGCCCCTTCCCCTCGGACTCGAGCCACGCGACCACCGCGCGGACCGCGTTGCCTCCGGCGGTGGGCGTGCCGTCGAACCGGCCCGAGTTCACCATCGCGCCCTCGCCGGTGTGCGCGGCCGCGGTCACGTCGCCGCCCGAGATCACCTCGACGATCGGCAGCCCCATCGCGCGCGCGAAGGCCCAGTCGCGCTCGTCGTGGCCGGGCACCGCCATGATCGCGCCGGTCCCGTAGCCCCCGAGCACGTAGTCCGCGATCCACACCGGGACGAGCTGGCCGTTGGCCGGGTTCACCGCGCGGGCCCCGGTGTCGACCCCGGTCTTGTCCTTGGCCGTCTGCCGATCGACCTCCGACTTCGCAGCGGCGGCCGCGCGGTACGCGTCGACGCTCGCCCGGTGCGACGCGGGGGTGATCGCGTCGACCAGCGGGTGCTCGGGCGCCAGCACCACGAAGGTGGCGCCCCACAACGTGTCGGGCCGGGTGGTGAACACCTCGACCGACCGGTCCCCGACCGCGAACGCGACCCGGGCCCCCTCGCTGCGGCCGATCCACTCGCGCTGGCGGACCTTGGTGGCCTCCGGCCAGTCGATCTGGTCGAGCCCGCCGAGCAGCGCGTCGGCGTAGCTCGTGATCTTCAGCATCCACTGGCGACGCGACATCCGGACCACCGGGTGCCCGCCCCGCTCCGACTTGCCGTCGATCACCTCGTCGTTCGCGAGCACCGTGCCGAGCGCCTCGCACCAGTTCACGAACGTGTCGGCCCGGGTCGCGAGCCCGCGCGCGAACAGCCGGGTGAAGATCCACTGGGTCCAGCGGTAGTACGCCGGATCACACGTGGACACCTCGCGCGACCAGTCGTACGACATCCCCAGGCGCTTGAGCTGCCCGCGGAACGTGTCGAGCGCCTCGGCGGTCGACTGCTGCGGGGGGACCCCCTCCTCGATCGCCTTCTGCTCGGCGGGCAACCCGAACGAGTCGAACCCCATCGGGTGGAGCACGTTGAACCCGCGCGCCCGCTTGTACCGGCTCACCACGTCGGACGCGGTGTACCCCGCGGGGTGGCCCACGTGGAGGCCCTTGCCGGATGGGTACGGGAACATGTCGAGAGCATAGAACTTCTGCCGCGTGGGGTCTTCGGTGGCGACGAAGGTCTGCTCGGCCTCCCACCACTGCTGCCAACGCGGCTCGACGACGGACGGTTCGTACGGCATTCGCTCCCCTACCGCGGCGGCCGCCCGGCGACGAGGGGCGGCGCGCCCCGCCTCACATCACCGCGACCTCGAGCCCGGCGATCCGGTCCGAAGGCCGGTCGACGGGGTCCCACGCGGCCACGTACAACATCGACCGGTACTCCATCGGGCGGAACGCGGCGCGACACACCGGCGCGAGCGGGTGCCGGGCGGCGAGCATCCAGGTGAGGGTGTCGTACCGGCGAGGGCGGGCGCTGTCGTGTGCGGCGCCGAGGACCGCGCGGGCGACCGCCGGGTCGTGGTCGGCCACCGCGAGGTGCGACAGGTACGCGTGCCGCAGCTCCGCCCCCGGCTCGGGCAGCCGAGGCACGCCGAGCCACGGCGCGAGCGCGTTCACCCCGCGGCGCGCCCACCGGAGCGGGCCCGTGTACCCGCACACCACGCTCTGCTTGAACCCCTGCTGATCCCAGCGCGCCACCGCCCCGACGAGCCTGCCGCCCCGGGCGGCGAGGGTGAAGTCCTCGACCGACAGGCCGCGGCACCGCAGGGGATCGGCCAGGGTCGCGGCGTCCCACACCGGCCCGTACTGGTGTTCGCGGCCCCACCGCGCGAGCAGCTCCACCAGGTCGCCCAGGTCGTCGGGGCGGGCGGCGCGCACCTCGACCCCCGGCACCGGGCGGTACCGCTCCCGCCAGGTGGGCGCGGCGAACGTGATCAGCTCCTCCTGAGGGGTGTACCGCGGGAAGCCGCGCAGGTTCGCCTCGAGCAGGCGCCGCGCCGGCGCGTTGTCCGACACGATGGTGGTGATCGACCACGGCAGGGCGTCGGGGTCGGCGTCGGCGAGCTTGCGCACCTCGTCGAACCCGCGCCGCAACAGCCCGGGGCGCAGGCGGTACTTCGGGTCGATCCGCAGCGCGGACAGGTACGGCAGGCGCCGGGGCGCGCCGTCGACCCACGCCGAGCGGACCGACCGGCAGAACATCCCGACCACCCGGCCGTCGGGCTCGCGCGCGACCACCGTGTCGGTGTGCCCCTCGACCGCCGCCGCGTGGAAGAACGACGGCTCCCGCGCGAACGCGATCGAGACCGCGCCCTCCATCGGGGTCTCGCGCAGCAGCCGCCGCAGCGCCGGATCGTCGTCGGGGCCGGCCCGGCCGGTCCACAACGCGCGGGTGTGCACCCGTCAGCCTTCGAGCGGCGCGGATCGGGCGACGCGCGGCTCGAACTCGGGCGCCTCGAGCAGCGGCTGGTCGAACCCCACGTCGCCGAGCGGCCACCGGTTCCGCAGCCGCACGTCGGCGCGGTGCAGCTGGTTGATCAGCCAGAACGCACGCCACATCAGCCAGTCCGACCGGTTCACCTTGTCGAACCCGCGCTTCAGGATGTTCCGGCGGGAGTAGAACTTCGCCCGCGCGCCGATGCAGCCGCGCTCCACCTGTTCGGCCGACATCCCGATCGGGCGGAACGGGACCCCGTTGTACCGGTAGTCGGGATCGAGCCACCACGCGTCGTACGCCAGGCGACCCTCGGCCTGCAGCCGGGTGTACAGCGGCGTGCCCGGGAACGGCGTGAGGTGGTTGAACGCCGCGATGTACATCGCGTGCTCGGTGGCGAAGTCCACCGCCTGGTCGAACGAGCCCGGGTGGTCGTCGTCGTACCCGAACACGAACGTGCCGTACACCCGGATGTGGTGCTTGCGCAGGTTCGCGAGGGCGCCCGCGAAGCCGGAGCCCATCGTGTTGAACGACTTGTCCATCTTCGCGAGGTTCGCGGGCTCGAGGCTCTCGAACCCGATCAGCACCCCCATGCAGCCCGAGCGCGCCATCAGCTCGAGCATCTCCTCGTCGTGTGCGGCCGGGATCGCCATCTGGCTCACCCACCGGAGCTTCAGCGGCGCCAGCTCGCGCAGGAACTCCTTGGTCGCGTTCGGGTGGGTGGCGAAGTTGTCGTCGACGAAGAAGAACAGCCGGCGCTCGTCCTTGAGCGACGCGAGCTCGGCCAGCACGTCGGCGTGTGGGCGGCGGGTCTGGGTGCGCTTGAACACGGTCTGCACCGCGCAGAACTCGCACTTGAACGCGCACCCCCGGCCGACCTCGACCAACCCGATCGGCAGGTACCGCTTGCCCGCGTACAGCCGACGATCCGGGGTGGAGCGGATCAGCTTGGGGCGCTTCTCGGCGACGTACCACTTCTTCGGCGCGCCGGCGCGGAAGTCGTCGAGCAGCTCCTCCCACACCTGCTCGGCCTCGCCCACCACCACCGCCTCGGCGTACCGAGCGACCTCGTCGGGCATCAGGCTCGCGTGGAACCCGCCCATCACCACCGGGACGCCGCGCCGTCGGTACTCGGTCGCGATCTGGTACGCCCGGCGCGCGGTGTACGTCTCGACCGAGATCGCCACCAGGTCGGCCGGCTGATCGTAGGGGATGTCCTCCATCCGATCGTCGTGAAGCCGCACGTCCACGTCGGGCGGGGTGAGCCCGGCGAGCACCCCCAGCGGCAGCGGCTCCATCTGCCAGGTCTTGATGTACGGCACGCCCGGGGTGCGGCCGATGCACGGGTGGACCAACGCGACGCGGAACGGTCGGGACATCCTGCCGCCGTATCGCGATACGAACCGGCGGGAGAGCGCGCGATGGCGAGGCAGGGTGCGGCGGCGGTGTTGACGATCCGACCGGCGGCGTTCGGGTTCAACCCCGAGACCGCGGCCAGCAACCGGTTCCAGCGGCCGGTGGAGGGTGAGCTCGCGGCGCTCGGGCGGGCCGAGGCCGACGGGTTGGCGGACGCGCTCGCCCGCGCCGGGATCGAGGTGTGCCAGGTCGAAGACGCGCCGGCGCCCCCCAAGCCCGACGCGGTGTTCCCGAACAACTGGGTCGGGTTCCACCCCGACGGGACGGTCGCGCTGTACCCGATGGAGGCGCCGATCCGGCGGGCCGAGCGGCGGGAGCTGGTCGTGGCGGAGGTGCTCGCGCGCACCGGGTTCGTCGAGCGTCGGCGGCTCGACTTCACCGCGCACGAGCGAGAGGGGCGGTACCTCGAGGGGACCGGCTCGCTGGTGCTCGACCACCTGCAGCGGGTCGCGTACGCGGCCCGGTCGTCGCGCACCGACCCTGGGCTGTGCGCCACCTGGGGCCGAGCCATGGGCTACGAGCTGGTCCTGTTCGACGCGATCGGGCCCGGTGACGCCCCGGTGTACCACACGAACGTGGTGCTCGCGATCGGCACCACCTGGGCGGCGGTGGCGGCGCACGCGATCGCCCCCGCCGACCGGGAGCGGGTGCTCGAGCGGCTCCAGCGGGACCGAGAGGTGATCCCGCTCGACCCCGCCGCCGTCTCGGGGTTCGCCGGAAACCTGCTCGAGCTCGCCGGGCCGGCGATCGCGCTGTCCACCACGGCGCTCGCGGCGCTCGGGCCGGCCGCGCGCACGCTCGAGCGCCACGGGGCGCTGGTGCCGGTCTCGATCCCCACGATCGAGGCCGCCGGCGGCGGGTCGGTGCGGTGCATGCTCGCCGAGGTGTTCCGGTAAGCCGGCTACTCGCGGACCTTGGTGGAGAACATCCACGCCACCCCGACCGACACGAAGTACAGCACCATCAGCGGCGCCGCGAGCAGCAGCTGGGACAGCACGTCGGGCGGGGTGATCAGCGCGGCGACCACGAAGATCCCCACCACCGAGTACCGGAACGCCTTGATCATGTCGCGGCCGTCGATCAGCCCGAGCCGGGCGAGGAAGAACGCCCCCACCGGCAGCTGAAAACAGGCCCCGAACGCTACCAACAACTTCAGCACCGCGTTGAGGTACCCCTCGATCGACAGGCTGACCTCGGCCTCGACCACAGTGAAGAAGAACGGGAACGCCACCGGGAAGATCACGTAGTAGGCGAACCCTGCCCCGGCCAAGAACAGCGCGGTGGACGAGAACGCGAGCGGCGCGACGTACTTGCGCTCGGTCTGGTACAGGCCGGGCGCAACGAACGCCCACACCTGGTAGGCGATCACCGGCGACGACAAGGTCACCGCGCCGATCAGCGCCGCGTTCAACCACACCTGCATCCCCTCGAACGGGGAGTTCACGAGGGACAACCCGCCCTCGATGTTCAGCGCCTCGAGCGTGTCGGTGACCGGCGCCGTGACGAAGTGCAGGATGTCGTCTACGAACGCGAGCGAGATCAGGAACCCCACCACTGCGGCGGCGATCGCGTACATCAGCCGGTTCCGCAGCTCGCGCAGGTGCTCGATCAGCGGCATCCGGTACTGTTCGACTTCGTCGAGCGGCTCGGGTTCGGGGCTGCGGCCGGCTGTGCTCACCGCGACTCCTGCTGGGCCACCACCTCGGGCGCGGCCTGGGGGTGGGGCGCGTCGGGCGGCAGATCGTTCGGGACCACCCCCTCCGGCTCGGAGGTCTGGGGCGGGCCCGCCACCGCGGCGGCGGGGTCGAGCTGTGGCGTCCCGCCCGCTTCCTCGGCCGCCTTCTTTCGCGCTTCCTGCTGCGCCTTTCGGCGCTCCTGCAGCTGCTTGTACCGCTCGGACGCGTCTTGGCGATCGGCCTCGAGCACGAACGCGCGCCGAAGATCGTCGGCGGTGCGCCGGACCTGGCCGTACCAGCGGCCGAGCTGCCGCATCGCCTGCGGGAGGCGGTCCGGGCCGATGACCAGCACCGCCACCACGGCGATCAGCAGCATCTCTCCGGTGCCCAGCCCGAACATCCGACCTCCGCGACCCTTCGTCCATAACCGACCGACCGCCTACCGGCCGGAGAGGCGCTCGCGCACGAGCGCCACCAGAGGCACGTCCGCCGGCGCCCACGCGAGATCGAGGCCGTCGGGTCCGACCCAGGCGAGCGCGTCGTGCTCGAGCGCGGTCGGCTCGTCGTCGGAGGTGACCTCGTACGCCGCGAGCTCGATCACCCGATCCTGCTCGGCGCTCCGCCCCACCCCGAGCAGCGGACCGACCGTGACCCGGACCCGCAGCTCCTCCCACAGCTCGCGCGCGAGCGCGGCGGCGTCGGTCTCACCGGGCTCGACCTTCCCGCCCGGCAGCTCCCACGCCCCCGCGCGCGACCGGCCCGGCCCTCGCCGCGCCGCGAGCACCCGCCCGTCGCGGATCCACGCTGCGCCCACTACCCGCATCACCGGCACGCCACGATCCGGGTCGGGGTCACCAGGTACGCCATCCGCCGGTC
>JBEBJC010001050.1:0-3128 GCA_040080105.1 Myxococcota bacterium | reverse complement strand
CCTCTGCGGGGAGGGGTACGGCGTGCACGATCCTCTGCGGCACAATCCTCCTCCCCCTCTCCCCTTGGGGAGAGGGCCGGGGTGAGGGCCGCGCTGTTGCTACCTCGGGGCCCGGTGCAGCAGCTGCTCGATCCGCGCCAGGTCGTACGCCGGGTCCATCGGGAGCTGCGCGGCCGTCTTGCGCTGGATCTGGGCGTTGATCGCCCCCACCACCCACGCGAGCTGGGCCACCGGCCCCCACACCGCGACCTTGATCGGGCGGTGTTCGCGCCGGGTGATCACGATCCTCCGCCCGTCGAGCTCGGCCTTCACCAGCTCGTGCCACGGAAACGTCCGGGTCTGGCCGAACGCGCCGAGCCGGGTGGTGCGGATCTCGAGCTGGTGCAGGCGCACCGCGAGATCGACCGAGCGGTCGACCGACCACGCTGCGAGCGTGATCGCCGCGCCCACCACCCCGAGACCGATCGCGGTCCCGCCGGAGAACAACACGGCCGCCGCGCACGCGCCGAGCATCCACGCGGTGCGGTGGGCCTTCGTGGGCGAATCGAACGAGTAGATCACCCCGTCGATCGCGTGAACGGTCGGTGGCGCCAGCGGTATGCCCATGTCGAAATCGTGTCATCCGGCGCGGCGATCCGCACGTCTCCAACGGTCACACCCGGTGGCGCGGGTGCTTCCGGAGCGGGTTCGTGTGATGTTCGGCCCAGGAGGAACCTCGGATGCGGAGCGGTGCGGCGGTGGCGATCGCGCTCCTGCTGGCGTGCGCTGGGCCGTTTCCGGTCGAGCCCGCTCCGATCCCGCCGGCCGAGGCGCCAGCCCCCGCCCCTCCGGCCGGCGAGCGGCCGCAGGAGTCGCTCGAACGGGTGCGGGTCGGGCGCCGCGCCGCGTGGGTCCACGTCCCGGCCCGGACCGGGCGAGATCCACTCCCGCTGGTGGTGGTGGTCGCGACCCGCGACGGGCAGCGATCGTCGCAGTGGTTCTCCCGGTGGTTCGACCAGGGCGTGTTGTTCGCGTTCGCCGACGCGCGCCGGGGAGCTCGCTCCGACGACCTGCCCGAGACGTGGGACGGCGCGGTCGACGGGCCGTTCGTGCGCGATCTCGTCGCCGAGCTCCGGCGCACCGAGCTCGTGGGGCCGGCGTACCTCGTGGCGTACGGTCCGGGCGGCCACCTGGGGTGGGACCTCGCGTGTGACACCGCCGGAGGGTTCGACGGGTACGCGGTGGTGAGCCAGAATCTCCCGCGCTCGGTCGGGCGCGCGTGCGCTACCCGCGCCGGCCCGGCCCCGCTGCTGGTGGTCGCCGGCACCGACGATCGGTGGTCGCCGTGGGCGGGCGACCCGGACACCTTCGGGGTCGAGCCCACGCTGGAGCTGCTCGCCGGACGGCACGGGTGCAGCGGCGAGCGGCTGGTCGAGGTGGCGGACCGGGTGGGCGACGGCATGCACGTGGTGCGGCACGTGTTCACCTGCACCCGGGCGAACCTCGAGCTGGTGGAGGTCGACGGCGGAGGTCGCGCGTGGCCGGGGTCGGACCACCCCCTGGCGACGCGCGACATCGACGGCGCCGACGTGGTGCTGCAGTTCTTCGGGCTGGCGCGGGGGCCGCCGTGAGCCCGCTCGGGCGGCTGTTGGAGCGGTACGGGCCGCAGTCCGACCGGCACGCCGCGTGGGTCGCGCTGGGCGGGCTCGGCGCGCTCGGGGTGGCGTGGGAGCTGCCGTCGCCCGATCACGCGCTGCCCGGGCTGTGGGCGGTGGCGGTCGCGATCGCGGTGTCCGCTGGCGCGCTGCGGTACTCGCCCCGGATCGCGGCGGCGCTGGCCGGGCTCGCGGCGCTCGGGTGTGCCGTGGCCGGCCTCGGCGCGTGGGCGCTCGGCGGGTGGCCACTGGTCGGGGTGTCTGCGGTGGCGGCCGGGGTGGCGCGGGCGGCGGGCGGCCCGGCGGTGTTCAGCGCGGGCCCGGTGTGGCTCGCCGCGCGCCTCGTCGGTGCGACGCGGCCCCCGGCGGGGTAGGGTGTCGGCTCGAGAGGAGGGGAGATGTTCCGGTCGTTCGTGGCGATGGTGTTTCTGGCGGGCTGCGGCGGTGGGGGCGAGTGCACGGCGCTCGTCGACGGCCCCTGGACGTTCGACGGCGCGGCCGGCGGCGGGATGGAGATGACCGGCGAGATCACGATGGACGCCGACGCCTGCACGTTCACCATCGGCGCGTGGGAGATGGAGATGACCAACACGCCGAGCGGCGGCTCGATCGAGGGGGATCAGCTCACCCTCGAGGGCGACGACATCCCCGACGACTGCGTGGGCACGGTGAACGCCGACGGCACCGCGGTCACCGGCGCGTGCGCCGACGGCTCGGCGTTCTCGATGTCGCAGGGCTGACGATGTTCTGGTGGTTCGGCTGCGCGCCGCCGTCGGGCGGGCTGATGGTCCCGGAGAGCCCCGGGATCGTGGCGTCGCCGGACCTCGACCCGGACCCCGATCGGTTCGAGGGGGAGCTGGTGGCGGCCGAGGCCGAGCTGCGGTTCGGCGACCAGGTGGCCACCGTGCTCGCGTTCGACGGCTCGGTTCCCGGGCCCCTGATCACCGTCGACCAGGGCGACGTGGTCGACGTGCGGTTCCGCAACGAGCTGCCCGACGCCTACCACAACTCGATCCACTGGCACGGGATCGAGGGGTACAACGCGTCGGACGGCACTCCGGTCACCCAGGAGATGGTGCCGCGCGGCGACGGGTTCACCTACGCGTTCGTGGCGACCCGCCCCGGCCTGTACTGGTACCACCCGCACCACCGCGGGGCCCAGAGCGTGTTCTCGGGGTTGTACGGCCCGCTGCTGGTGCGCGAGCCGGCCGAGGCGCTGCTCGTCGACCGCGGGATCTTGCCGCGGCGCGAGGAGGTGCTGGTCCTGTCCGACGTGTCGCTGTACGACGGCCGGGTGCTGTCGGCCGAGTCGGACAACCCGATGGAGGTGATGAACGGCACCGAGGGCGAGCTGTTGCTGGTGAACGGCCAGGTCCTGCCCACGCTGCGGGCCGAGGTCGGCGCCGGGCTGCGCCTGCGGGTGGTCAACACCTCGATCACCCGGTTCTGGCGCCTGTCGGTCCGCGGGCACACCCTGTACCGGGTGGGAGGGGA
>JBEBJC010001049.1:0-3128 GCA_040080105.1 Myxococcota bacterium | reverse complement strand
CCTCCAGCCGGTCGACCACCCCACACAGCGAGGCCTCGGGCGCTCCGCCGGTCAGCGCCTCGATCTCGGCGAGGTCGAGCGGGGCGGGCGCGTGCGCCCTCCGCCCCAACACCCGGCGCTCGACGTCGGAGAGCGCCGCCCACGGACCGGCCAACGCGCAGCGGAGCGACGAGTGTCGCGCCGGCAGCGACAGCGCGCGCCCCTCCACGATGTCGAGCGGGCTGCGGCTCGGGTCGGACAGCGCCGCCAACCCGAACGTCGGCAGCCGCGCGCACACGAGCTCGATCGCCAGCGGGAGGCCGTCGAGGCGGGCGGCCAGCGCGGCCCCGTCCGCCTCGCCCACCGCGCACCCGCGCTCGGCGGCCCGGCGGACGAGCAACGCCGCGCCGTCGGGGACCGACAGCGGGGCCAACAGGTGCTCCCGCGCGCTCGCGGGCGCGGCGGTGCCGGTCACCAGCCACCGGACCTCGGGCGCGGCGGCGCGCCACCGGTCGAGCTCGGGCAGGGCGTCCGACGGGTCCAGGTCGTCGAGCACCACCAGCAGCCCGTCGCGCCCGCGCAGCCGGCCCGCGACCGCCGCCGCCGTGGGCCGCTCGCCCACCAGCCCGACCAGCCCGACCGCCGCGCCCACCTGGGCGACCCACCCCCCGTCGCCGGGGACACACCACGCGGTGGGCCGGCCGCGGGCCCCCCACCGTCGGGCCACCTCCCGCGCGACCGCCGACTTGCCCACCCCGACCGGGCCGCGCACCGCCACCGGCCCGAGGTCGAGCAGGTCGAGCAGCCGCTGCACGTCGGCGTCCCGCCCCACCAGATCTCCGTGCACCGCGGGCGCCGCGGCGGCCGGGAGCTGGTCGAGCGGGACGAACTGGTACCCCTCCCCGAAGCAGGTCAGCAGGTGCTCGGGCGCGTCGGCCGACCGCTCGACCTTCTGCCGCAGCCCGTACATCGCCTTGTCGACCGCGCGGGTGCGCGCGCCGGGGGAGTAGCCGAACACCCGCCGCACGAGCTCGGTCCGCGGCACCACCTCGAGCGGCCGCTCGACCAGGTACGCCAGCAGCGCCCGCTCCCGCTCGGACAGCCGACCGGTCGCGCCGCCCGACAGCCGGCCGGTCGCGAGCTCGACCTCACACCCCCGCAACCACACCAACGTGCCCATCCGGACCACCATCGCCCCCCGGGCACCGAGGCAATGGTCCGGCGGGCTCCGATCGGCTCAGCGGCCGTACGTCTGGTACAGCTCGAGCATCGTGTCGCGGGTGGTGGCGGTGACCTTCGTCCCGGCGAACACCTGCACCTCGGCGTAGGTGATGGTCGGCCCGCGGACCGCCCACGACCCCTCGATCACCAGCGCCGGGTCGGCGAGCGGGCCGTCCGCGCCCCACGGGCCGCTGCCCTTCGGGTACGCGTACGGCTTGCCGCTGGTGTACGAGTCGACGATCTCCCAGCAGGTGGCGATGCGCGACGGCTCCCCGTCCGGGTCGGTGGCCCAGGTCGGGGTGATCGCGACCAGACACCGGCCGGCCAGCAGGTCCTCGACCTTCGGCTCGAGCGTGAGCTTGGACCCGCCGGCCACCAGGCCGCCGATCACCGCCGCCGCCGCGTCGAGCCGCACGTCGAGCAGCTCCCCGGTCCAGAACGGGATCGTGGGGAACGCGTCACACGGGTCGCCGATGTGGTCGGCGTCCTTGTCGTACTGATCGGGGTTCCACAGATCCAAGCAGTTGTCCTTGCTGTCGTCGACGCCGTCAACGTCGTCGTCGACCGCGAACGCGAGCCCGGGCAACATCAGCATCGTGAACATCTCGACCTCCTTCGAGGCCGGTGAGCGCCGGCCTCGGTCGAGCTGTAGGCAGGGGCCTGGTCCGTCGCTCGTCCGGTGGTTGTCCGGGGTGTGGCGGCTGGTGAACCCGGACCGGCGCGGATACCGGGCGCGATGACCGACCGGCAGCAGCGACGCCGCGGCCGCCAAGCCTCGATCGCGGGCGAAGCCGCCGACGAGGTGGTGAAGTCCCTGGTGGCCCAGTTCTCGGACCCGTACGCGTTCGTGCGCGAGCTGATCCAGAACGCCCTCGACGCCGCCGCGAGCCGGATCGAGCTGCAGATGACCTGGGACGGCGAGGCGGTGTCCCTCGCGGTGATCGACGACGGCGAGGGCATGGACCGCGCCACGATCGAAGGGTACCTCCTGGTCAAGTTCCGCTCGACCAAGGACCGCGACCTCACGAAGATCGGCAAGTTCGGGATCGGGTTCGTGTCGGTGTTCGCGGTGCAGCCGCGCCGGGTGACCGTCGACACCGGCCGCGACTCGTTCTGGCACCGGGTCACGTTCGGGCCGGACCTCCGGTACGAGCTGCGCGAGATGCCCGACCCGTTCGAGGGCACCACGGTGACGGTGGAGATCCCGGCCAACAGCCGCTCGGCCGCGGTCGCGGTGTGCGAGCGGGTGCACGCCACCGCGGTCACCTGGTGCCGGTTCGCCGACGGGGTCGTGACCACCACCGCCCGCGGCGTCCCGAACGGGTGGGACGCGCGCCCGATCGCCGCCCCGTTCACGGTCGACGCGCCGGTGGTGGTGCGCGAGCAGGCCGAAGGGTTCCTGGTGGTGCTCGGCCCGCACCCGAGCCCCCGCCCGCCGGTCGGGTACTACAACCGCGGGCTCACGTTGTGGGAAGGGGAGGCCGGCGTCGCGCCCGGGGTCACGTTCCGGGTCGACTCGCTCCACCTCGAGCACACGTTGACCCGCGACAACGTGATCCAGGACGACGCGGCCCGCGCGGTGCTGGCGCGGGTCGCCGCGCTCGCGGAGGCCTCCCTCGGAGACGCGGTCCACCGCGCGGTGGCGGAGGCGACCACCCGGGAGCGGATGGTGGAGCTGTTCGCCGCGATCCACCTGCCCTCTCCGTGGGCGTGGCGCGACGACCTGTCGCTGCCGCTCGCGAACGGGGGGCGGGTGGCGCTCGGCGCGCTCCGCCCGTCGCTGGTGGCCCGGCTGTGGGCGCAGAAGCCGGTGCTGGTGGGGGCCGGGCCCGAGGCGGCGCGGATCTGCGACGCCGGGCACCCGGTGTTGCTCGGCCACCCGGACGACCCCCACGTGGCGTTCGTCGCGCGTGAGACCGGCGCGGCCG
>JBEBJC010000105.1:0-14113 GCA_040080105.1 Myxococcota bacterium | reverse complement strand
CGCGCGATCTCGGCGAGCTTGTCGTCGTAGAGGGCGAGGCTCGGGTGACCGTCGCCGAGGGCGCGGCGCGAGCGTTCGAGCGCTCGCTCGAGAAGCGACCGAACCGCGCCGACGTGCTGCGCGAGCTCGCCCGGGTGTACGAGGCCGCGCGCCGGTGGGACGACGCGCACGACGCGTGGGGCCGGATGTGCGAGCTGCAACCGGACCGGGCCGAGCCCGCGGCCGCCCAGGGCGACGCCCTGCGCAACGCGCGCCGGTACGTCGAGGCGCTCGAGTCGTACGACCGGGCGCTTGCGCTCGACAGCCTGCAGGTCGCCTCGCTCGCGGGGCGCGCGGAGACGCTGCGCCAGCTCGGGCGGAGCGAGGAGGCGGTCCGCTGGTTCAACAAGGCGCTCGAGCGCAAGCCCACCCACCCGTTCGCGCTCCGTGGCAAGGCGAGCGCGCTCAACGACCTCGACCGGTGGGACGAGGCGCGCCCGGTCTGGCGGCAGGCGCTCGCGATCGACCCGACCTCGGAGATCGCGCAGAGCGGCCTGCGGCGGTGTGAAGAGGCGCTGCGCAGCACCGGCGACGAGCTGATGGAGAGCCCCACGGTGGAGCTCGACCCCCAGGTGCGCGACCGCGCGCGCATGGCGTACGAGCAGGGCCGCGCGCTGATGCAGCAAGGCCGGTACACCGAGGCCGCGGCGGCGCTGCGGGGCGCGGTCGAGGAAGACCCCTCGTGGACCGGCGCCTGGTATTTGTTGGGCCTGTGCCACGCAGAAGACCGGCAGTACCGGTCGGCGATCCGCGCGTTCGAGGAGGTGCTGGTCCGCGACGTTGGCCACCTCGACGCCGCGTGCCACCGCGCCGACGCGCTGCGCCGCAGCAACGACTACCAGGGCGCGATCGCTGCGTACGACGGGATCCTGGAGCTCCGGCCGGACGAGGTCCGCGCCACCGCGGGACGAGCCGAGGCGCTCCGGATGTTGGGGCGGTTCGAAGAGGCGATCTCCTGGTTCGATCGCACGCTGTCGATCCGCCCGCGGCAGTACCTCGCGCTGTGCGGGAAGGCGGCCGCGCTCAACGCGCTGCGCCGGTACGACGAGGCCCTGCCGCTGTGGCTCGCGGCCCTGCGCGAGAACCCGAACGCGAGCTTCGTGAAGCGCGGCCTCGCGCAGTGCCGCGCCGGGGTCGGCGACCGCAGCGACAGCCGGCTGTCCCGCCGCGCCGTCCGGCGCCGCACGCCCCCGCCGCCGCGTCCGGACGAGGCGGTGGAGCACCTCGCCGGCGCCGACTCCGAGGTCACCCCGACGGTGCCGGAGCGGGTCTCGGCCCCTCCCCCCGGCCGATCGTCCGACCGCGCGCTACCGATCACCGCGCCGCCGACCTCGATCACCGCGCCGCGGGTTCGGGTCGACCGGGACCGCGCGCGCGACGAGCTCGATCGTGGTCGGTTCTTCTACAAGGACCGGAACTTCCCCGCCGCGGCGGCGTGCTTCGAGAGCGCGCTCCGGTACGATCCGTCGTTCGCCGAAGCCGCGCTGCGGCTCGGGATGTCGCGCGAGGACGACCGCCAGTTCCAGAAGGCGATCGAGGCGTACGAGCGGTGCCTGCAGATCGAGGCGTCCCACTACCAGGCGGCGACGAACATCGGCGAGGCGCTGCGCAAGATGGAGCGGTACGACGACGCGATCCGCGCGTACGACCGCGCGCTCGCGATGCGCTCCGACTACCTGTACGCGCTCGCCGGCCGCGCCGAGTGCATGCGGATGCTCGGCGACTACCAGGGGTGCCTCGAGTGGTTCGAGCGGGCCCTGCGGGTCGGTCCGCGCCACGCGTTCGCGGTCCAGGGCAAGGCGGCGGCGCTGAACACGCTGCAGCGGTTCAAGGAAGCGCTCCCGCTGTGGGAGAAGGCGCTCGAGATCGAGCCTTCGTCGGGGTTTGCGAAGGAAGGCAAGGCCGTGTGCGAGCGGAACTTGTCCGAGACCTCCGAGGAGGAGGAGGCCGACTCGCCGACCCCGGTGCTCGACGAGCAGGGGCGCGACCTGTCGGCCCTCGCCCGCGAGGGGGCGCTCGCGCCGGTGATCGGGCGCGAGAACGAGATCCGGTCGGTGATGAAGACGCTGGTGCGCCGGCTGAAGGCGAACCCGCTGCTGCTCGGCGACCCGGGCGTCGGCAAGACCGCGGTGGTCGAAGGGGTGGCGGCGGCCCTCGCCCGCCCGAACGCGCCCGAGCGGCTCCGGAACCTGCGGATCATCGAGCTGTCGATGGGCTCGCTGCTCGCGGGCACGAAGTACCGGGGCACGTTCGAAGAGCGGCTGAAGGACATCATCAAGGAGGCCCGGGAGAACCCGGGCATCGTCCTGTTCATCGACGAGATCCACACCCTGGTGGGCGCAGGCCGCACCGAGGGCGGCTCCCTCGACGCGGCGAACATCCTCAAGCCGGCGCTCGCCCGGGGCGAGATCACGGTGATCGGCGCCACCACCGTGTCGGAGTACCGCAAGCACTTCGAGACCGACAGCGCGCTCGACCGGCGGTTCCAGCCGATCCAGGTCGAGGAGCCTTCGGCCGAGGCGACGATCGAGCTGCTCCGGAGCGTGGCCCACCTGTACGAGCGGCACCACGGGGTGAAGGTCCGCGCCGACGCCCTGCCGGCGTGTGTGCGCCTGTCGATCCGGTTCGTGCCCGATCGGCGACTCCCCGACAAGGCGCTCGACCTGCTCGACGAAGCCTGCGCCGACGCGAGCCTCGCGGTCGGGTGGTCCGAGCCGACGCCGGATTCGGACTCCGCGCTCCGGAGTGACCCGTCGGCGGGCGCGGCCGACGATCCGTCGATCCTCGGGCCCCGCTCCGCGCACGATCGCTCGGCGGGCTCCCAGTCCCCGGACCGGTCGGCGAGCTCCGACCTGGCCGAACACCCGGTGCACGGGCTCCGTCCCGCCGGCTCTCATCCGGCGGCCTCGGGCTCCCATCCCGCCGAATCGGCGTCTGGCGCGCAGAACGAGGCCGGCCGACTCGGCGACACCGATCCGATGAACAAGCCGGACGGCCGACGCGCGTGGTCCGAGGGTCGCCAGTCGACCGACTCGTCGGGTCGGTCCGAGCCGCCGGCGATGGGGTTCGTCGACGCGGCGCGGGTCGCCCGGGTGGTGAGCGAGCGGACCTCGATCCCGGTGCACACCCTGACCGAGGCCGAGCGAGACAAGTTGTCCCGGATCGAGCCGTACCTCGAGGGCCGGGTGGTGGGCCAAATCGAGGCGGTGTCCGAGCTCGCGACCGCGGTGCGCCTCGCCCGGTCCGGGCTGCGCGAGCAGCGCCGCCCCCGAGGGGTGTTCCTGTTCGCCGGCGCCTCGGGCGTGGGGAAGACCGAGCTCGCGCGCGCTCTCGCCGACTTCCTGTTCCCCGAGGGGCAGGCGCTGATCAAGCTCGACATGAGCGAGTTCGGCGACAAGTTCACCGGCAGCCGGCTGCTCGGCGCCCCTCCCGGCTACCAGGGCCACGGGGAGGAGGGGCAGCTCACCGGACCGCTGCGGCGCCGCCCGTACGCGGTGGTCCTGCTCGACGAGTTCGAGAAGGCCCACCCCGACGTACAGGCGATGTTCCTGTCGCTGTTCGACGAGGGAGTGGTCACCGACGCCGAGGGCCGCAAGGTCCACGCGAAGGAGGCGTTCTTCGTCCTCACCACCAACGCGGGGTCGAGCGCCATCGGTCGCGGGCGGATGGGGTTCGGCGGGGACACCGCGGAGGCCAGGCGCGAGGCGGTGCTCGAGCGGGCGCGCCAGCACTTCCGGCCCGAGCTGCTCAACCGGCTGGACGGCGTGGTCGTGTTCCGCGACCTCGAGCCGGCGGACCTCACCCGGATCGTCGGGTTGAACCTCGAGCGGCTGAAGGTGCGCGCGGCAGAGAACGGGGTGTCGCTGACCTGGGAGCCGGCGGTGGCCGAGCTGTGCGCCGCCCGCGCCCGCGATCCGTCGATGGGCGCCCGGCCGGCGATCCGCGCGATCGACGAGCTCGTGGCCGAGCCGCTCGGGCGGCAGATGTTGGAGCAGGCCGAACGCCGGCGCGCGCTGCACGCGATGGTGCGGGACGGAAAGATCTGGCTCGAGGAGGTCCCGCTGGCGATCCGGCCGAACACCCCCCCGCCCGAGCGATGGCGACTACCACAGCTAGGAGAAGTTGCTACCGAACGGGCTCGGGCGCCAGTCGGGCGTCGGGTGGAGCGGGACCCCGCGGATCGGCTCGGCGAACAGCACCTCGAGCTCCCCCGCCCGCGAGGTGTACACGGCGTCGCCCACCTGGTACCGCACCGACGCGCGCTTGCTGTTGTAGCAGTACGACTCCGCCCCGCTCGGGTGGAGGTACCGCAGCCCCGCGTACTCTGCGGGATCGGCGACGAACTCGAGCTCCACCGGCACCCGCGAGCGGGTGTGCGCCACCCGCCAGTGGCGCTCGGACACCTCCCCCGCGCCGAACCAATGCCGGACCTGGTTCTTCGCGACCTTGGGGGAGGCGCCCACCACCACCGACATCCACGGGGTGGGGCGGCCAGCGATCCGCACCTTCGCGGTGAACCCGTCCACCGCGCGCCGTGGGTCGCCGTCGTCCCAGCTGTTGCAGCTGCCGTACGCGTACGCCCACGCGTGCTCGGTGCCCCAGTTGTGGCCGCGCAGCCCGCGCCACCCGTCGAGCGCCCACCGGTCGTCGCCCCAGTGGAAGGTCCCGTCGAACCGCAGGTTCGGCGCCGGCGTGAGGATCTTCTTCTTCGGGAACCCGCCCGTGTACATCGCCGCGTACGGGAAGTGCACCAGCGGCGGACCCGCGTCCGACAAGCGCAGGTCCCACGCCGCGCGGGCGATCGTCCCGCGGGCTCGATCCGGTCGGAGCCCGATCGGACCACAGTCGAGCGCGATCCCGCCGGGATCGAGCGCGAGCGCGTCGAACGGCACCTCGCGCTTGCACACGTCCGGGGGGTGCCCGCGGCGGAACCGCACCGCCCAGAACTCGCCGACCCCGTCGCCGCCGGTCCGGCGGAGCACCGTGTGCTTGATCCACAGCGCCCGCTCCGCGTCGGGGCTGGTGGCCTTGAGGTAGTGCGACTCGTAGATCCCGGGCTGGGTCGCGGCGACGAACCGGTCGTGCGGGATCACGTGACGCTCGGCAACAGGAGGCGGGGCAGGTCGCGGAGGTGGAACAGGGTGGTCCCCCGCGACACCAGGGCGCCGGTGCGCCGCTCCGACACCACCCCGAAGCAGGTGGTGTGGGTCACCGCGAGGTTCCACCACCGGAGGTTCTCCTTGTCGCCGACGTACTGGTAGGTCACCCCGTCGACCACGAAGTCGAAGTCGTACCGGATCCGCCGCAGGCCCACGTACTGCAGCTGCAGCGTCCCCGAGCACGGGGTCCAGTCACACAGCCCGCCCGCCGACACCTCGCCGTCGAGCTCTTGCCACAGGAACGTGGGCTTGCGCGGGTTCAACCAGTCTCGCACCGAGTCCGGTCCCCACCGGGCGCGGAACGCGAACGGGTGCCGCCCTCCCGGGCCGCGGCCTTCGGCGAACTCGTGCCACCCCGACATCACTTCGCGCGCGCGGAACCCCATCACCCCTCCTCCGACAGACGATCCGCCAACCGCTCGGACAACGCCAGGATCGTGACCTGCGGGTTCACCCCCGGCGAGTCGGGCATCACCGACGCGTCGCACACCGACACCGCCGGCGCGCCCACCAGGCGCAGGTCGGGGTCGACCACCCGGCCGATCCCGGCGGTCCCTTGGGGGTGGAACCCGCTGGTCATCAACGTGGCGCGCGAGAACCGGTCCGGCGTCCACTCGGCCAACGCGCGGGCAGACGACAGCTCGGCGTCGGGGCCGGCGACCGGCAACATCACCCGCTCGGCGCCGGCGGCGAACAGCGCCTCGGCCGCGATCAACAGCGCGTGGCCGAGGTCGCGGACGTCCTCGGGGTGAAGCGCGTACCTGAGCACCGGCCGACCGGCCACCGCGCGCACCGAGCCCGCGCCGCGATCGCGCACCATCATCCCGTAGTTCGCGAGGTGATCGTGCGCCGCCATCCACTCCCGGTGGCGGCGACCCGCGGCCTGCAGCAGGGTCGCGGTGACCACCGACGGCGTGTGCGCGCCCTCGAACGTGACCCGCGGCAGCTCCGGCGCGTGGTACCCGAGCGCCTGCGGCACCCCGCCGTGGGCCAGCGCGCCGGGCATCCAGCCGAACACCTTGCTCGCCGGGTGGATCTTCAACCCGTCGCCGGCCACCTTCCACCGCTGTCCCAGCCGGTGGGCGCGGATCAGCGCCGGTGTCCACAGCGCCCCGCCCGCGAGCACCAGGTGGCGAGCGGTGAGCCGGCGGGTGCCGGTCGCGTCGCGGACCCACACCGAGACCCCGTCGGAGCGGGCGTCGATCCCCACCGCGGTGGTGCGGGCGAGCAACGTCCCGCCCGAAGCCACCAGCTCGGGCAGGTACGCGCGGTCGGTGCTCCGCTTGGCGCCGCTCGGGCAGCCGAAGCAACACCGGCCCGACCCCCGGCACCCCGGCGCGTTGCGCGGCAGCGGGAACGCGCCCCCGCGGCCGAGCCGCTCGAGCCCCTCGCGCACCAGGCGCGACGACGCGTCGAGCAGCGCCTCCGGCGTGGCCGCGATCCCGAGCCGCTCCTCCACCCGCGCGAGGTACGGCTCGAGCGCGCCGCCCGCGAACGACGTGCCCGCGTCACGGTCCCACGCCTCGAGCTGGGCCGGCAGGGGCCGGAAGCTCGTCCCGCTGTTGATCGCGGTGGTGCCCCCCACCGCCCTCCCCGCGATCACCAGCGCGGCGCCGTCGCCCGCGGCCGACCCCAACATCCCCTGGTCGACGTAGTGCCGCTCCACCGCGCGGTTCGCGGCCTCGGCCCGCACGAGGTCGCCCGCCTCGATCACCGCGACCCGCCGGCCCGCCCGGGCGAGCGCAGCCGCCACCGGGGCGCCGCCCGCGCCCGAGCCGATCACGATCACGTCGAACGACCGGTTGCTGTGTGAGCGCCGGCTGGCGAGCTCCCCGGCGAACGCGTCGAGCGGGTGCCCCGGATCGATCGGCGCGGGGTCGGGGTACCGCGCCTCCAACAACGGCGCGCGCACCAGCAGCCACGACAGGCGAACGAACCGGTTGGTGTGGGCCTGCAACCCGGCGTCGACCCGGTCGAACTCCGCGTCGTCGAGGTCGGTCGCGCGGGCCGGTCGCCCGAGCACCAACGCCGGCCCGAGCCAGTCGAGCGCCGCCGCCACCGGACCCCACGCGCCGCCGACCGGGGCCGGGTACCTCGCCGCCCGCGCCGCGGCGTCGACGCTCGCCGCCCCGGGATCGTCCGCGCCGTGCGCCGCCAGCCACCGCTCGCCCAGGTTCATCCGCCCGCTCCCGCAGAAAATGACGACATCGTCATTTGTCTCCCACACGATATCGCCCAGCTCGAACCAGGTCAAGGGGTCCGAGAACGCCGAGCCCGCGCGCGAAGGGAGTGCTCAGCCGGCCGGCGTGCCGAACCGGGCGCGGACCCGTTCGGCCAGCGCCAGGAACTCGTCGGGCCTCACCCAGATCGGGTACAGCGCGAGCATCGCCCACGGGAAGATCCCGAGGTTCATCGAGATCGCGAGCGCGCCGTGGAACACCCCGCCGATCGCGATCCACACCCACTCGAGCCGGTGTCGCACCGCCCACTGCAGCGCGCACCCCCCGCGACCGGTGCGCGCGCCCCACATCAGCACCAGCACCATCGGGTAGGTCCACTGGTACACCATCGTGCCGGCGCTCCCGATCTGGGTCATCAGGAAGAACGGCTGGCGGCGGACGTACGAGAAGTCCCACGCCGCCACCGCCGGGTCCTGCAGCGCGAAGTACAGCGCCGCGAAGTGACCCATCGGCCACCAGGTGAGCCCCACCTTGCTGACCCCGGCCGAGAAGTACATCAGGACGAGCTGGAGGATCAGCATCCGGCGAGGCCACGCGGGGATCGAGTTGCCGTCGCCGAAGAACGAGCCGGTGCGGATCAGCGCGTCGACCGACCACGCCCGACCGGCCTGCGAGAACATCAACACGATCAGCGTGAGCCGCGACAACGTGTCGATCCCGCGATCGGCGTACGGGATCACCTCCACGAACGTCGCCCAGCAGAACAACAACACCGCGGCCGAGATCCGAGTGCCGAACCCGACGGTCAGGCACAGCGCCGCCAGCGTCATCGCGGCGTGCAGCAGGCGGGCGGTGAGCGGCGTGCCGGGGAACAGCTGGTAGAACCACGGCGTGTTCTCGCGCATCAGCGCGTCGGAGAACCCGCCCACCTCGGCGACCCCGAACAGCGGGATCACGAGCCGCAGCCGCCAGATGTTCACGAAGTCGTACAGCCAGCAGGCGCCGAGCAGGATCCGCACCAGCACGAGTGAGATCGGGTGCTCCCGCTCGTCCCAGAACGCCTCCCAGTCGGCCCACGCGCGCGCGATCACGGCTCCCCCTTCATCAGCTCGTTCCGCCGGAAGTACTGCTCCGCCCTCCGCGCGCGGCTGGTGTCGACCGGCTCCCACGGGAAGGTCACCACCGTGCGCTCCAACAACACCCGCACCCGGTCGACCTCGGGGTCGTCGCGGAACGCCGACTTCGCGATCCACCGGCTGAGGCGCTTGTAGGTGCCCTTCGGCTCCTCCTTCACCCCGTCCCACACGCCGCGGATCCGGCGGTACTTCAGCTGTGGATCGCGCCAGTCGTGGTCGCCGTCGAGCCGCCGGTACAAGGTGTCCCAGTTGTCGCCGCCGCGGCGCACCTCGACCACCAGCGCGTCCGGGGTCTGGGTCACCACCGCGAACAGGCCCCACTGCTGGTTCACGTGCAGCTTGTCGAACACGGGCCGGAACGGTGCCCGCAGCCACCCGACCAGATCGTGCTCGAAGAACATCGCGCCGCGCACCGTGCGATCGAAAGTGTCCTGGGTCATCGGGAGCGCCGGAGAGAACCAGCTCCACCACAGATCGAGCGCGGCGCGGTGGAACTTCGGGTCGACCCGCTGCTCTTCGGTGACCTTCCCGTACGGCAGCGCGTAGATCGCGTTCGACACGATCGCGAGCGCCAACAGCGCCGCTCGCACCCTTCGAATCGTCACCGAGCCTCCCGTGGGCCCGACACTGTAGCCGGGGCGGGCGCGGTCCGACATCCCTCGTCGAGGGTGCGGTCGGGTTTCGCGCGCGTTGACCGCGCGGCGCGGCGCTCATAAGCTCGACCTACCGATGCGCACCCTCCCCCCAGGCATCGCCGCGCTCGCGCTCTCGGCCTGTCGGGTGATCGAACCCTCGTTCGACTCCGAGGGGTGGTTCGAGCCCGACGAGCCGGTGTACGAAGTGATCCCTCCGCTCGCGCCGCGCGGCTGGGCGCCACCCGAGTGGTTCCCCGACGACGCCGATCAGGCGCTGTGGGTCGTCGACGACCTCGGAGCCGACCCCACGTTCCGCAAGGGCCCGAAGGTGCGCGCCAGCTCCGCGGTGGTCGCGGACCTCGATCGCGGCGAGATCCTGTGGGGAAAAGACCCCGACTCGCCCCGGTCGATCGCGTCCCTCACGAAGCTCGTGAGCGCGCTCACCCTGATGTCGACCGGCGCGGACCTCGACCGGTCGGTGTGTGTGTCGCTCGAGCAGTGGCCGACCCGCCCGGGCGCTCGGTCGAAGTTCGAGACCGGAGACTGTGTCTCGGGGTGGGAGCTCGTGGGGGCGGCCCTGATCGCGTCGGACAACCGGGGCGCGTTCTCGATGCCGAGCCTGGCCGACGAGGACTACTACGTGTTCGTCGACCGGATGGAGCTCGTCGCGGACGACCTCGGGATGGACGCGGCGACCTTCGTGGATCCCGCGGGCCTCGAGGACGAGAACATGGCCACCGCCCGCGACGTGCTGCGAGCGGTCACCGCGGTCGCCCTCCACCCGGTGCTCGCGCCGATCGCGAGCGCGCCCACCTGGTCGATCGACACGAGCCGCGGGGAGCGGACGCTGGGATCGACCAACCGGATCCTCGCGCTGTCCGAGCAGCCGGCGAAGACGATCAAGCGCGGCCGGCGCACCCTCACGTTCACCCCTCCCCCGTTCGAGACGCTCGCGGCGAAGACGGGGTACACCGACACCGCCCACTACTGCTTCGCCACCGTGGTGCGGAGCACCCGCACCGGGAAGTTGCTGGCGGCGGTGGTGTTGAACGCGCCGACGAGCAGCGCACGGTTCGACGACGTGACCGCGATGCTGGACTGGGCGGACAGCCTCTGAACGACGGCGTCGGCGCGACCACCGATCGACCCGGACGCCCGACGTGTGTACGTTCCCCCGGTGCGAGCCCCCGCAGCCACCTCGAGCTTCACCGAGCCGGTCGTCCAGACCCGACCTCAGATCGGGCTGTGCCTGTTCGATCCGGCCGTCCTGAAGGCTGCGACCCAGGTGGTCGTCGCGGCGTCGGGTGGGATCGAGGTGTTCCCCGGCACCAGCCTGAGCGAGGTCCTGGCCGCGTCGACGCCGGCGCAGCTCCGCCTGCTGGTGGTCGACATCGACCTCGCGCTGCCCGGCGCGCTCGAGGCGCTCACGTCGGTGGTGCCGAACGTGGCGATCGTGCTGGTGTCCGACGCGGTCGACGAGCCCGCGCTCGAGACCGCGGTGCGGATCCCGGGGGTGGTCGGGTTCGTCGCGCGGAGCGCCGGGCGGCTGCGCACGTGGGAGCTCGGGTACCTGGTCCGCCGGATCTTGTGGCCCGAGCAGCCGATCCCCGGCGCGCACGAGCTGCTGGTGTGGGGCGCGTCGACGATCGTGTTCCGCCCCCGCACCCAAGCCCGCAAGGACCAGGTGGTCACCGCGATCGATCTCGCGGCGTCGTGGTACGGCGTGTCCGAGGGCACCGCCCTGATCGTCGCGAACGCGGCGCGCGAGCTGTTGACCACCCTGGTGACCGACCCCGGCTTCGACAAGCTCCCCGACGAGCTCGTCCCGTCGATTCGCCTCACGGTGGACCCGAACCACGTGGCGCTCGACCTGGTCGACCCGTTCGGCAAGCTCACCCGACCCGAGCTGTTCCGCGGGCTGCTCCGCGGGCGGTGGGGCCCCACCGCCGACACCACCGACGTGGAGATCGCGCTGTGCGAGCTGCTGCGGGCCGGGTCGATGTTGCGGATCGAGGGGGGCCCCGGCCGGGAGGTCGTCGTCTCGTGGTTGCTCGACCGCGGCAGCCGCGCGCGCCGATCCGCCGCGCGCTCGGTGTTCTTCGTCGGCTGCGAGTGAGACCGGTTAGACGGAGCTCCCGATCAGGAGCACGTCACCATGTCCACCATCGTCGCCGTGACCGGCCGCTTCGTCATCGACAGCCGCGGAAACCCGACCGTCGAGGTCGAGGTCGCCACCGACGAGGGCGCGGTCGCCCGCGCCGCGGTCCCGAGCGGCGCCTCCACCGGCGAGCACGAAGCGGTCGAGCTGCGCGACGGGGACAAGGCGCGGTGGCTCGGCAAAGGCGTCGCGCGGGCGGTGGAGCACGTGAACGGGCCGATCGCCGACCAGCTGATCGGGCAGGACTGCCGAGACCAGGTGTTGATCGATCGGCTGATGTGCGAGCTCGACGGCACGCCGAACAAGGGTCGCCTCGGCGCGAACGCGATCCTCGGCGCTTCACTCGCGGTGGCGAAGGCGGGCGCGATGTCGGCCGGGCTTCCGCTGTACCGGTACGTCGGCGGCGCGTCGGCGAACCTCCTCCCGGTGCCGATGATGAACATCCTGAACGGCGGCGCCCACGCCGACAACAACGTCGACGTGCAGGAGTTCATGGTGCTGCCGGTGGGCTTGCCCACGTTCTCCGAGGCGCTGCGAGCCGGGGTGGAGATCTACCACCGGCTCAAGGGCGTGCTGAAGGACCGCGGGCTCGCGACGGGCGTGGGCGACGAGGGCGGGTTCGCCCCGAACCTCACCAGCAACGCGGCCGCGCTCGACCTGATCTGCAGCGCGGTCGAGGCGGCCGGGTACAAGCTCGGCGACCAGATCGTGCTCGCGCTCGACGTGGCGGCGTCCGAGCTGTACCGCGACGGGAAGTACCACCTGGGCGGGGAAGGCAACGCCGTGTGGACGCCGTCGGAGATGGTCGGCTGGTACGAGACGCTGTGTGCGAAGTACCCGCTGGTGTCGATCGAAGACGGCCTGGCAGAAGACGACTGGGACGGGTGGAAGGAGCTCACCGACCGCCTCGGCTCGAAGGTGCAGCTCGTGGGCGACGACCTGTTCGTCACCAACACCACCCGCCTGCGTCGCGGGATCGAGCGCGGGGTGGCGAACAGCATCCTGGTGAAGGTGAACCAGATCGGGACGCTGTCCGAGACGCTCGAGGCGGTCGATCTGGCCCACCGGAGCGGGATGAGCTCGGTGATGTCGCACCGGTCGGGCGAGACCGAGGACACCACGATCGCCGATCTGGCGGTGGCGTGCCGCTGCGGCCAGATCAAGACCGGCGCCCCCGCCCGGACCGACCGGGTGGCGAAGTACAACCAGCTGCTGCGGATCGAGGAGCAGCTCGGCGGGGCGGCCCGGTACGCCGGCGGCTCCACCCTGGCGCGCCGGTGATCCGGGCGGCCACCCGCGCCGACCTCGGCGAGGTGGTCTCGGCGCTGCTGGCGCTGAACGCGAACGGCAGCGCGGCCGACCCGCGGTACCGACTCCGGCCGGACGCGAAGCTGCGCGAGCTGTTGTCGGCCGAGTGGTTCGACCGGTTCCTGCCGTTCCCGGCGTGTTGGGTTTCCCCCGGCGCCACGGGGCTGGTGGGGGTGATCTCGTGCCAGATCGTCCCCGAGCACCCGGTGCTCGATCAGGCGCCCACGGTGCGGATCGACAACCTGTGGGTCGCGCCGGAGCACCGGCGGGCCGGCCTCGGCCTCGCGCTGGTGGAGAAGGTGCGCGAGCAGGCGTCCCGCGCGGGGTTCCCGCGCCTGGTGGCGTCCACGCTGGCCCAGGACGCGCAGGCGCTCGCGTTCTGGCGCCGGGCGGGTTTCTCCGACCTCAACGTGCTGCTCGCCCGGACGGACTGACCAGGTCGCGCACGTACCGCGCCACCGCCGCCCACCGGCTGCCGTTCGGGTCGGCCGGGCGGCCCGCGGCGAGGCGCTCGAGCTGAACCTGGTACCAGCTCCCGGTGATCAGCCCGTCGAGCGCGGCGACCCCGACCGACACCGTCACCGGCGCCGCCCCCGTCGCCTGGCCGGACAGCAGGCGCGCCGCCAGATCCGGCTCCACCGCGAGCGGGCGGGCGAGCCCGATCAGGTCCACCCCGGCGTCGAGCGCGGCCTCCATCCCTTCGCGGGTGCGGAACCCGCCGGTCACCATCAGCGGGGTGCTCACCCGCGCACGGATCCGCTCCGCCCGCTCGAGGAACATCCCCTCGCGCGCCCGGGTCGACGGCCGCGCCTCGTCGAACATCGCGCTCCGCTCGTACGTGCCGCCGGACAGCTCGAGCAGGTCGATCCGCTCGCGCTCGAGCGCGGCTGCCACCTCCACCGCCTCGTCGGTGTCGAACCCGCCGGGACGGAAGTCGGCGGTGTTCAGCTTCACCGACACCGGGACCGCCGGGCCGACCTCCGCGCGGGTCGCCCGCACCACCTCGAGCAGGAACCGCATCCGGCCCTCGAGCCCGCCGCCCCACCCGTCCGACCGGGTGTTGGTGAGCGGGGACAAGAACTGGCTCACCAAGTACCCGTGCGCGGCGTGGATCTGGACGCCGCCGAACCCCGCCCGGACCACCCGCCCGGCCGCCCGCGCGAACGCGGCCACGATCGCCTCGATCTCACTCGGCTGGAGCGCCCGGGGCGGAGCGAACGCGCCCCAGGTCCCCTGCATCGGCACCGCCGACGGCGCCACCGGCGCGCGATCGAGCAGCCGCGGCGACTGCCGCCCCGGGTGGTTCAGCTGGACCCACGCGGCGGTACCCTGCTCCGACGCGGCGCTCGCCCACGAAAAGCTCCTGTCCGATGTCGCCGCCGACCTCGACACGCGCTGGCTCGTGCGCCACCGGCTCGAGAAGCTCGATCCCAGCGCGGCGCGCTCGCGCGTCAAGGAACCGATCGTGTACTACGTCGATCCGGGGGCGCCCGAGCCC
>JBEBJC010001048.1:0-3132 GCA_040080105.1 Myxococcota bacterium | reverse complement strand
GGGTTCGGGCTGGTGGTGGCCGATCTGCGGCGGCGGGGGCCCGGGTGGGGGATCGCGGCGCAGTTGGTGCTCGGCGTACAGCTCGTGGTGGTCGGCGCCCAGCTGAAGGTCGACGAGGTGGTCCCCACCGAGGCCGACCGGCTCGGGGGTCAGCAGGTGCTCGATCGGCTGGCCGCGTGCCCGGAGGGGCCGATCTTCTCGCCGTTCGCCGCGTGGCTCCCGGTGCAGGTCGGGCGCGAGCCGTCGGTGCACCTGATCACGATCTGGGACCTGAACCACGAGCGGGGGCCGTTCGAGAGCGAGCTGCGTACGCTGGGCGCCGCCGCGCGCGCGCACCGGTGGAGCTGCGTGGTCCAGGGAGGGCGCGAGCGGCTGGGGTACGGCATCGAAGACGCGTACGAGGTCGACACCACGTTCCGGTACGAGGGGAAGCAGATGATGGCGAAGACCGGGTGGCGGGTCCGCCCGACCGCGGTGCTGGTGCCGCGCGCGGCGACCTCTGGAGCCGCGAAGTGAACGACCTGCTGCGCGCGCTGCCGCAGGTCGATCGGCTCGCGCGTGATCCCGGGTTGGCCGAGCTCGCCCCTCCGCTCCGCGTGGCGGCGGCGCGCCAGATCGTGGACGAGCTGCGGGCCTCGATCCTGGCCGGCGGGACCCCCGAGCTGCCCGGCGATCTCGTGCTCCGGGTGCGCGAGCGGGCCCGGTGGCTGGGCTCCGGGCGGATCGTGCCGGTGATCAACGCCACCGGGGTGGTGATCCACACCAACCTGGGCCGGGCCCCGTGGTCGCGCGCCGCGGTCGCGGCTGCGGTCGCGGTGGCCGGGTACTGCGACCTCGAGCTGTCGCGGGACTCGGGCGCCCGCGGAGGGCGCCTGTCGGGCGTCTCGGCGCAGCTTCGCCACCTGACCGGCGCGGAGGCGGCGGTGGTGGTGAACAACAACGCGGCGGCCGTGTTGTTGGCGCTGACCGCGCTCGCCGCCGGGCGCGAGGTGGTCGCGTCCCGCGGGGAGCTGGTCGAGATCGGGGGCTCGTTCCGGATCCCGGACGTGATCGCGAGCTGCGGGGCGCGGCTGCGCGAGGTCGGCACCACCAACCGCACCCGGACCCGCGACTACGCGGCGGCGATCAGCCCCGAGACCGGGGCGCTGCTCAAGGTCCACCCGTCGAACTACCGCATCACCGGGTTCACCGAGTGCCCGCCCCGAGCCGAGCTGGTCGCGCTCGGCCGGGCGCGCGGGGTGCCGGTGATCGAGGATCTCGGGTCCGGGGCGCTCGGGCCACTCGGGGCGGGCGACGAGCCGTCGGTGCAGGAGGTCGTGGCGAGCGGGATCGATCTGGTGTGCTTCTCGGGCGACAAGCTGCTCGGCGGGCCGCAGTGCGGCGTGATCGCGGGGCGGGCCGAGGTCGTGGCGCGGGCGGCTGCCCACCCGCTGTACCGGGCCCTGCGGGTGGACAAGGTGATCCTGGCCGCGCTCGAGGCGACGCTGGGCGACCACGTGCGCGGCGAGCTGCCCCCCGTGCCCCGGATGTTGTCGGAGCCCGGCCCCGCGGTGCAGGCGCGCGCCGAGCTGCTCCGGGTCGCGCTCGCGAGCCACGGGATCCCCGGCGAGGTCGTCGAGTCGCCCGCGGCTGCGGGGGGCGGCGCGTGGCCCGGGATCGACCTGCCGTCGTGGGCGGTGCGGGTCGTCGTCGGCCCTGGGGCTCCGTCCGGCGGAGGGGGACGCGCCCCCGACCGGGTGGCCCGAGCGCTCCGGGTCGGCGCCCCGCCGGTGTTGGCCAGGGTCCACGCGGGCGCGCTGTGGTTCGACGCGCGCACGCTGCGCCCCGACGAGGTCGGCCCGGTCGCCGCGGCCCTGGCGAGCGCGCTCCGCGGGGAGTAAGGTTCTGACCGATGGGAAGTGAGTTCTACGAACAGCTCGGGGTAGATCGGGCCGCGTCCGCCGCGCGGATCCGGAGCGCGTACGGCTCTGCCGTTTCGCGGCTCACGCGTCGGCGCCGGGCGCTGGTCGAGCAGGGAGGCGACCCGGAGCCGCTCGACCTGCAGCGGGTCAAGCTCGACGAGGCGTGGGAGGTGTTGTCCGACCCCCTGCGCCGCCGCCGGTACGACGCGCTGCTCGGGTGGACCGAGTCTCCGGGCGCGCGCACCGCCGACGGGGTGTGGTCGTCGGTCGCAGATGGGCTCGTCCACCCGGCCGCCGCGGTCGCGGCGAAGCTGTTGCGGGTGACGAGCCGGCTCACCGAGATCGGGGTGATCCCGCTGGCCCCGTCGGGCGCGGCCGAGGACCCGGCCACCCTCATCCCACACGACGACGACCTGACCTCGCCCAAGGCGGCGCGGTTGGCGCCCCCGACCCGGCTCGTCGACGCGCGGTCGGAGCCGGACGGGGAGCGGCAGCGCGCAGAGTTCGACGGAGAGCGGCTCACGCCAGACGGGCTCGCGTCGTTCGAGCGACCGTCCGAGCCTGCCTCGACCGTGTCCACGCTGCGGATCGCCGGCGAGCCCAGCTTCGCGATGGGTGGGGACCCCCACGACGCGCCCAGCCGGTCGCCCGAGCACCCGCTGCGGGTGGTCGACGGGGGTGGCAGCGACGTGATCCTGCTCGAAGCCGTCCGGCAGGAGCGGATGGGCGCCCCCGAGCGCCTGTTCGACCGGCCGACCGAGCCCCCGCGCCCGGAGCCGCGGCCGGCCCCGCGCAGGCTGCCGCTGGAGGAGTCGAGTCAGCTGATCGACCAGCACGGGTACACCGGGTCGTTGCTCCGGATCGTCCGCGAGCGGCTCGGGCTCACCCTGCAGGACGTGGCCGACCACACCCGGATCAGCGTGCGGTACCTCGAGGCCCTCGAGTCGGAGTCGCGCGAGGGCCTGCCGTCGGCCACCTTCGTGCGGGGCTACGTGCGCGAGTTCGCCCGCACGCTGCAGCTCGATCCGGAGCCGTTGGTCGCCGGCTACATGCGCCGGTTCGACGGGTGAACGGCTCGGATCGGATCGGTCCGCGGGCGCCTGCGGGTGCCCGGCGGATCGAGATCCTGGCCACCCACGAGCAGCGGCTCGACCAGCTGATCGCCGGCGCGGACGCCGACCTGTCGCGGGCTCGTGCGGCGCGGATCGTGCGCGACGGGGGAGTGTCGGTC
>JBEBJC010000104.1:0-14169 GCA_040080105.1 Myxococcota bacterium | reverse complement strand
CAGCGGGCCGAGCCGATCGGGCTGCCCCACCAACACCACTGGGATCCCGTCGCGCGCTGCGGCGACGGCGCCCGCTACGATCTGCTCGGGCGCGTGGTCGCCGCCCATCGCGTCGACCGCGACCGGGCGAACCGACCCCTCCGACCGGACGTCGTGGACCGACATCTGGACCGCCTTCTTCGTGGGCCGAAGCCCGCCGATCAGCCTTCGGTCTTGACCGGCGCGTCGAGCGACACGATCGTCTTGCCGCGGTACACGCCGCAGGCCTCGCACATCCGGTGCCGGAGCTTCGACTCGCCGCAGTTCGGGCAAGCCTCGATCGCCGCCGTCACTTCGATGGCGTGGTGGGAGCGCCGCATGTCACGAACGGACCGCGACGAGCGCTTCTTGGGAACGGCCATGGGGAACTCCTCCTGTCACGGTTCGCGCCGGCCGGCGGGGAAGCCCACCGAAACGACCCGCTTCGAAAATGTCGGTCCACGGACTCCGAGGGCGGAGATCCGTCAGCCCTTCGCGGGAGAGTTGCGTTTCAACGCACTCAAGACCGCGAATGGACCATCGGCTACCCGAGCGGCAGCCAACAACGCGTCCGTCCGCTTATCGCATTCCGCGACGTCCGCACACACCACGCGCGGCGGAGTCTCGAGAGCGATCGCCTCGCCGAGGATCTCTTCGAGGTCGATCTCCCCCGCTCGGTACCACCCCACGTCGAGATCGTCGGGCGTGAGCTCCACCTCGACCACGTTCGGATCGGCCGGCGCCATCGCGCGCTTCACCGCGAGATCGGCGCGGGCGTCGAGGCCGTCGTACTCCACCCCTTCGCCGTCCTCCGGGGAGTACAGCAGGCGCGTGTCCACCCGGACCTCGAGCTCACACGCCTCGCCGCACCGATCACACACCGCGGGAGCGGCGGCGATCGCGGATGCATCGACAACCACCACCCCGCGCGTGGACGCACGCTTGAGGTGAATCGTACCGGACAACCGAGTGGGGACGTGGTCCAACGACCGGGTCGCCGCGGCGACCGCCCAACCTTCCGCTAGTCCGAACGCGATCTCGCGGCCGGCCGCGGGAATGCCCTCGACCAGGATCTTCATCGCGTCCACCAGGGGTGGGTGGTACTCCCAGGGGGAGTGACAGCCTCTCCGAGACCAGCCTCGGGCGCCATTCCTCACCTAGCTGGAGCAGGCCGACCCGTCCAGTCGGGTCCTGTTCTGTCCCACGTTGCGGACGCCCCTCGTGCTACTGTGTCCAAGTGGGAATACGGAGGGCGCATGTCTGAAGAAGATGACCCCGCGAGCACCCCCACGGCTTCTGGATGGCCATTGCTGCTGATCGCGTTGCTCGAAAGAGGCGGAACCGCGGGGTTCCCGGTGGTCGTATTTCTGGCCATGCTTTACGCGCCCGTGGTTGTCGAGGCCTTCGCGATCGGCCGTGTTCTCGCGGAGGGTGGCCACACGTCCCAATTTTGGGCCTGGGTTCTGGTGATCGGCGGACTCGCCGTGTTCGTGGTACTGCAGTTCGGCGTTTTCCGCCGTAACCGGCAGACGATACAGGACCTGTTGAAGGACAACCGCGTGCTGACCGATAGAGAACTTGAAGGCGTGCGGAAGATGCGTGACTCACAGATGAAGCTGCGTGACTCGGAGAGGGAGGGGCCATGATGCTCGTACTGGCGACGACTGCGGTATTCTTCCTTTGGTTCTCGTTCCTCGTTATCCGGGTCCCCTTCCTCGACACGATGGTCGCCGTGCAGCAGTACCGCATGCTGCGGCTCCTACTCTCTATGGAGCAGGCGGCGGCGGCGGGGCACATTGATTCGACCACTCCGTGGTTCAAGAGTCGCGTCCACGCATTTACTGTGTTCGCCGAGGTGCCCACCTGGATGATGCCGGGTCTGGTGACGCTGATGTGGGCATCGTTCGGGCCGGGTAAGACGGTGAAGACCACCCGCGCCATCACCGAGATCGAGCGAGATTTCGAACTGAAGTACGTCGCCATCGCGATCAGAATGCTCGGCTACCGCTCCGTCGCACTTTGGGGCCTGCTCAAGGCTGGACAGGGGCTTCTGGGTGTGGCGACCATCGCGCGCTCGGTGGCGCTATGGGTCGACCGCTGGTCGAACAAGCAGACTCAGCTCCTGCCGCGAGGCCCCGACGGCACCCTCGCTCACTCCTGACCAGGGACGGAATGCGGCGGCCAACCGCGCGGCAGGCAGGCCGACTACGCGGTCGCCTAATGAATGACGGTGGGCTGCTCGTCCCACGGCATCTCGCGGACATACAGCCACAGCTTCGAGTACTCGGACCAAACCGTGGTGTTCAGGTCGTTGAACACGAGCTCCCTCCCGAGCACTCGGTATCGGACGATCCCCGAGTCTAGCACGATCGACACTATGTCACCGATCAAAGGCAGGTGTCCGGCAGGAGGAATTTGAAGGAGGGCGACTGCCTCGCCGCGCTCAACCGGCTTGCCGTCCGGCCATTCGTAAAGTTCGATCGGGCCATCCGCCACGTGAACCTCCGTTCACCGCGTAACCAGCCGGGCAGTGGCCGTGCACCTGTCGCGGCGGCTTGCGTCGGGAGCACGTGCGGCGGAATCCCTCGGGACCTTCCGTCAGACTGCGCCGAGCCGCGTAGGCACGGGGTCGGCGCACGACTTGTTCCCCCCCGTGCCAGGGAACATGTGGATCGGCTTGAAACAAGTTCGACCACATGTCGGTGAGGGACGGGCAACAGGCCGCCCCGGGGGGTCGGTTCGCAGAACACGATGCTGCGGTTCGATGGTTGGAGTATCGGCGGCGAGCCGTTTCTGGTGCACGCGCGCCGCAGCGCGAGTCTCGACACGTCACATCGAGGCTCGGACGACGCGTCCGCCTTGGCAGACCGCGACGCGTCGTGTAGGTCCTCCGCGACAGGAGAGCGCCGTGCCCCGTAAGCCTGCCGGCCCGGCCCGCACAAGGTCACCGGCACCGAGGTCCGCGTCCGCGTCGCCCGAGGGCCCCCGCGAGGACGGCCGGTGGTACTGGCGCGCCGATCGGCAGGAGGACGGACGCCGCCCCGTCGTGTGGTCGGGGTGGGCGACCCGGCTCGAGGCGGAGGCCGCGGTGCTGGTGCTGGCGGCGCTCGAACAGCGGGTGCAGCCGACCGGCGATCTCGGGACGGTCGAGGGCCTTCTCGGGGCGTGGACCGCCGCCGTCGACGAGCGGGCACGACGTGTCGGCGCACACGCAGCGGTCGGCGACAGCCGCGGCCCGCCGGCTGCTCGCGCACCGGCTCGCGGTGGTCCGGATCGACCGGATCGATCGGCGGGCGCTCGAGCGCCACCGGACGCCGCGCTCCGATCGGGCGTCGCCGGCTCGACGCTGCAGCGCGACCTGAAATGAAGCACCTGCGCCAGGCGTGGAGGTGCGAGCTCGGCGAGGTGCCCGACCGCGAGCTCCCCCGGGTGCGGGTCGAGGCCCGAGCTCGAGCGCCGGTGTACTCCCGGTACACGCCGACCCGCTCGGAGATCTACCGGATCCTCGCCGCCGTCCGGATCGAGTGGGTGCGGCGGGCGCTGGTCCTGCTCGCCACCACGGGCGCGCGGGTGGGCGAGGTGGCATCGGCGACCTGGGGCCAGGTCGCCGCCGACGGTTCGAGCGTCGAGCTGCGGGGGAAGACCGGGGCGCGGGTGGTCCCGCTGCACCCGACCGTCGCAGCTGAGGTCCGGTCGTGGGACCGCGGGGCGTCGACTGCCGGCGTGTGGGGGGTCTCGCCGAAGCGCGCGGTGGTCGGGGTGCAGCACGAGCTCGCCCGGGTGTCCGAGGCGCTCGAGCTCGGCGGGCGGGTGAGCCCGAACGGGCTCCGGCGGTCGCTCGTCGACGCGCTGTACGACGCGGGCGCGCACCCGGACGTGGAGGCGGCGCTGCTCGGGCACTCGCCGCAGACCGCGCTCGCGACGTACCGCCGGATCCGAGAGGACCGCCTGCGGTCGGAGGTGGTTCGAACCGGGCTCGGGCTGCCCACCGCGCCGGGGGTGGTGCTCGCGTTCCCAGGGGCGGCTGTGTCACACGAGGTGTCACCGCTCCCGGAAACGGAGGTTGCGCCTGATGAGGAGTACTCCCAAGGGGAATCGAACCCCTGTCTGCGCCGTGAGAGGGCGCTGTCCTAACCGCTAGACGATGGGAGCACGAAAAATGGTTGACCCGCTAGGACTCGAACCTAGAGCCTTCAGGGCCAGAACCTGACGTCTTGCCAATTCGACTACGGGTCAACAGGCACGCATGAAGTAACTGGGGCCCCGTGGGGCGTCAAGGGGCGCGCGGCCACGGGATCACTTTCGTTCAGGGGTAGGGATCTACCATGATCTTGGACGGCGCCAGCGCGGTGTTGAGGGTGTCGAACCACTTCTCCTCGCGCAGGGTCACGTCGCGGATCAGGTCGCGGGCCTTGTTCCACTCGTCCGTGTTCCCGGTCTGGATCGCCTCGCCCAGGTTCCGGTACCCGAGGGCGCGATCGCCCCAGATCAACACGAGGTCGGCGTGGCTCTGCGCGTACGACGACGGCGGGGTCACGAACGACGACTGGTTGTGCAGGTGCTCGGCCACGGGCACGATGTCGGTGATCCACGCCTCGGCCACCTGGTCTGGCTTGACCGCCTCGTTGTAGATCTTCGCCGACTGCAGCAGCACCCGCTCGGCCAGCAGGCCGTTCTCCTGCAGCAGCGGCTGGAGCTGCGACAGGTACTGGGTCGTTTCGTCGTCGGTGCCGGCGCAGCCGCCGAGCGTCAGTGCCACGGTGATCGGGAACCACATCGGACCCACCATACCACGCGACGGTTGGCGACGCGCCCGGGCGCGGGTATCAATGGGGCATGCACCGACCCGCCTGCCTCGCGTTGTGGTTCCTCTCGGCCTGTGAGTCGCAGCGGACCGTCGCGGAGGAGATGGAGCGCGGGCTCGGCGAGAGCAACGACGCAGTCCTGGCGGCGCTGCTGTCGGGGGAGCTGCTGGTGCACGTCGACGGCCCGGTCGCCCCCACGACCCCCGTGCGGCACGATCCGAGCGCGTGTGGCTGCCCGTGCCTGTCGCGGGTCGGGGACAACGTCCCGTACGTCCAGACGCTCGACTACGCCACGCTCGGCTGCATCCCCACCACCGGGATGTTGCCGACCGCCCTGTCGGGCCACGTGGTGTTGGTGGTCGAGGACGACGGCGAGTGTGACGCGAGCTGGCAGGACTTCACCTTCGCGCTCGAGCACGAGGTGAGCGGGACGTTCAGCGGTCGGTCGGTGGCGGAGGGTGTCGGCTGGCGAATGGCCGCGCTGGGCGCGCTCGAGGTCGGGCCGCGCACCTTCGATCTGGACCTCGATCTGGTGACCGACGCCGGCGGCGTACACGTCGACGGGACGGTCTCGGTGGGCCCGGCGCCGGCGGGCGACCCACGCCAGGTGGTGCTGCGAGACGTGTTCGTCCCGTTCGACGCGATCGGGGCTCCCTGCCCTCGCCCGTCGGCCGGCACGGCGACGTTGACCGACGGCGACGAAGCGCAGGACGTGAGCGTCGTGTTCGACCGCCCGGGCGACGGGTTCGTGGTGGTGCAGCGCAAGGGGCGCGAGTCCGAGCCGGCCGACTTCTGCGCGTACGCGTCCGAGCTGTGGTGAGGCGGGAGCTCACGGAGGGAGCTGGGCGAGGAAGTCGCAGGTCCCGAGGACAGCGGCGATCCCCAGCACCGCCAGCTCGTCGGCGGCGACACCCACCAAGCAGCCGCCGGTGGCGCCGACCACCCCGCGCACCCACCGGGTGAGCTCGCGGCGCGACGCCACCAACCCGAGAGACAGCGCCCCGATCACGGCACCCGCCCACGACGCGCCCGGGAGCGGGACCGCCGCGCCCAACGCCGCCCCGATCGCCGCCCCGGTGGCCGCGCCGGCGCTGCCCCCCAGCGCCCGCGACGCGGCGACCGGGCCCACGAGCTGCGCGGCCGAGCCCACCGCGGTGAGCCCGGCAGCGAACACCAGCGCGCTCGGGGGCACCACCGCGAAGTCGGTCAGCGACGCGAACCCCACCAGCCCGAGCAGCGCGACCGCGCAGCCCGGAAATCCCGGGACGAGCCCAGCGACGCCGCCGAGCGCGATCCCCACCAGCGCGACCGTCCACGCGAGCGGTTCCACGTCGTCCGGGTATCGCGGCGCGTTCGGCTGCGCCCGGCTATGCACCGTGCGTGTTGTACCGCGGCCTCCGGTTGGATTCGTTTCAGGAACGCGCGATCACCGCCCTCGAGCGGGGTCACTCGGTGTTGGTGTGCGCCCCCACCGGCACCGGCAAGACGCTGGTCGCCGACTGGATCGTCGAGCGCGCGCTACAGACCGGGCGGCAGGTGATCTACACCGCCCCGATCAAGGCGTTGTCGAACCAGAAGTTCCGCGACTACGTGCGGCTGTACGGCGAAGCCGCGGTGGGGTTGGTCACCGGCGACCAGGTGATCCGGCGCGACGCCCCGTGCCTCGTGATGACCACCGAGATCCTGCGGAACATCCTGCTCGCGGGCGAGGCGCTGCCGGATCTGCTCGCGGTGGTGCTCGACGAGATCCACTTCCTCGACGACCGCGAGCGCGGCACCGTGTGGGAGGAGGTGCTGATCTACCTGCCGCAGGCGGTCACCGTGGTCGGCCTGTCGGCGACGCTGGCCAACGTGACCGAGTTCGCGGCGTGGCTGCGGCACGTGCGCCAGCGCGAGGTCGAGGTGGTGGAGGAGCACCAGCGCGCGGTGCCGCTCGATCTCCACTACTTCTCGTCCGACACCGGGATGCTCGACCCCGCGAAGTACGACCGCGCGTGGAAGAAGCGCGGCGGGCGCCCACAGAGCAACGAAGGGCGCGGGCGCGGGCGGTTCCGCGGGCGGGCCGGGGGGAAGAAGACCACCCACGTGCAGGTGTTCCACGCGCTCGACGAGCGCGACTGGCTGCCGTACCTGTACTTCGTGTTCTCGCGCCGGGACACGGAGGTGTTGGCCCGGTCGCTCGCGCGCGCGCTGCCCACGTCGCTGCTCGACCCGGACGAGCGGGTCCGGTCCGAGGTCCGGCTGTCGGCGGCGAGCGCCGCGCTCGGCCCCGCGCTCGACGACGACCTGCTCGACCTGTACCGCATGGGGATCGCGTTCCACCACGCCGGGCTGCACGTGCAGCTGAAGAACCTGGTGGAAGAGCTGTACGAGGCCAAGCTGATCAAGGTGCTGTACTGCACCTCGACGTTCGCCCTGGGCATCAACATGCCCGCCCGCAGCGTGGTGTTCGACGGGCTGAAGAAGTTCGACGGCCGCGCGCTCACCCCGCTCACCACCCGCGGCTTCATGCAGAAGGCCGGGCGCGCCGGCCGGCGCGGGATGGACGAGACCGGCCACGTGGTCGTGCGGATGGACCTCGAGGAGTATCCGGAGCTCAAGCCGATCCTCGAGCGGTACGCCGGCGGGAAGTACGAGCCGGTGCGCTCGTCCTTCAACCTTTCGTTCAACTCCATCGTGAGCCTGCTCGAGCGCCACGACCACGAGCGGATCCGAGAGATCGTCGACAAGTCGTTCCTGACCTGGCACGCCTCGTACAAGCGGATGGCCGAGCCGAGCGAGCCGGTCCGCCGCCGGGCGCGCGCGGACGCCCGCGCCGAGCACGCCCGGTCGCGCAGCTGGAACGAGTTCGAAGACAAGGTCGCGTTCCTGCAGGCGATCGGGTACCTCGCGCCCGATCACGCGTTCCAGGCCGGCGCCCGCGTGCTGCGCCACCTGCAGATCTCGGAGATCTTCGTGTCCGAGCTCGTGCTCGACGGCGTGCTCGAAGATCTGCCGGCGTCGCGCCTGTTCGGCGTGTTGTGCGGGCTCACCAACAGCCTGCCTCGCCACGCCCACCCTTCGTTCCGCCTCCGCCCCGAAGACCGGGTGCTGGCGAAGCGGATCGAGCAGATCCGCTGGTCCGACGTGGTCACCGACGCCGAGCAGCTGTCGGGCGCCGAGGTCGTGTGGGACGGTGACGTGATGCACCTCGGCCGCGGTTGGGCCGACGGGCACTCCCTGCTCGATCTGGTGAGCTGGCTCCAGTCCGACACCGACCTGTCCGGCGACCTCGTCACCGGGTTCCGGCGCGCCAAGGACCTCGCCGGACAGCTCCGCGACGTGTACGCCGACATCCCCGATCGGGCGTCGATGCTCGCAGAACTCGTTCGGCGTGTGAGCCGCGACGAGGTCGAAGTGGTAGGTTGACCTCACGGGCGGCCGGTCACCGCCACGGGGAGGGCTGGTTGGCGTATCGGAGCCCCGCCGAAGCCGAGCTGGAGCGAATCCGTACTCTGTTCCTGCAGATGTGTGTGCGGGCGGAGTCGATGGTGCGGCTCGCGGTCCGGTCGGTGGTCGACCGGGACCTGTCGCTCGGCCGATCGGTGGTGGCGGCCGACCGAGAGCTCGATCGGCTGGAGATCGAGATCGATCGGCTGTGCCTGCGGTACCTGGCCACCCGCCAGCCGGTGGGGACCGAGCTGCGGACCGTCACCACGATGATGAAGATGGTCACCGACCTGGAGCGGATCGGCGACCTGTCGGTGAACGTGGCCGAGCGGGGCCTCGAGCTGTCGGCCGGCACCGGCATCGAGCCGGGCCTCGACATCCCGCGGATGGCCGAGATCGCCGCCGACATGGTGCGGATGGCGGCGGACGCGTTCCTCGACGCCGATCCGGCGGTGGCACGCGAGCTGATCGCGCGCGACCGCGAGGTCGACGAGCTGAACCGCCAAGCGTTCGAGAAGTGGCTCCACGCGATGGCCGCGTACCCGGACCAGGCCGATCGGGCCCTGTCGCTGACCTCGATGTCGAAGTACCTCGAGCGGATCGCCGACCACGCGTGCAACCTGGGCGAGATGATCGTGTTCCTGGTCGAAGGGCGCGACATGCGCCACGGGATGTAGGGCTACCGCCCGGCCCACGCCCGCTCGAACCCTGCCGCCGCCACGAGACCCAGCGCGTACGCGACCAGGTCGAGCGGGTCGGCGGTCGACCCGAGGGTGAGGTGCAGCAGCCAGTGTGACCCCGGGCCGACCCACCCGAGGCCCTGCACGAGCTCCGCCCCGACCGACACGACCGCGACCCCGGCCAGGCGAGCGCGGGCGCCACCGAGGCGAACCGTCGCCAGGGCCGCCACCAGGAACACCACGATCACCACGTCGCCGAAGAACGAGCGCAGCGGCCCGCGCGCCGCCACGAACAGCACGCCCACGGCGGCAGCCGACGAAGCGGCCACCGCCGCAGCCCCGAGGTTCGGTCTCACGGGTCCTCCCCGGGCAGGATAGGGCGCGAAGGGGCCCCGATGGCGATCGAGGCGCGGATCGTCGCGCTACTTCACGCGGCTGGCGCCGAGTTCACCACCCTCGAGCACCGGGCGGTGCGAGACGCGACCGACGCCGCCCAGGCGCGCGGGACCCCGCTGTCGATGGGCGGCAAGGCGCTGGTGATGAAGGTGGGCACGGCGTTCGCGGTGTTCGCGCTCCCGGCCGACCGGACCGTCGACAACCGAGCCCTGCGGACCCACCTGCACGTGCGCCGGTACCGGTTCGCGACCGCGGACGAGCTCTCCGCGCTGACCGGGCTGACCCCCGGCGCCGTGCCGCCGTTCGGTCGGCCGGTGGTCGATCTGCCGCTGTACGTGGACACGACGCTCGCGTCCACCTCGACCGTGGCCTTCACCCCGGGCGTCCACACCCGTTCGCTGGTGGTCCCCACGGCGGACTGGCTCCGCGCGGCCCGCCCCACCGACGTGTTCGCGTTCGCTTCGCGCTGAACGCGCGGCCCGTGCAAGAAACAGCCCGAGCGGTTCGTTCAACGCCAGGGAGGATCGATGAATCGGAACCAGAGCATGCTCGCCGTCGGGCTAGAGGCCGCTCCGGGCACCCTGTTCGGCACGTTCGGCATCGGGCACCTGTACAGCGGCAAGGTCGGCACCGGGCTCACCCTGATGGTGAGCTACTGGATCCTCCAGGCGGTGAACGTGATGTTGATGCCGTTCGGGATCGGCTGGGTCACTGGGCTGTTGACCTGGCTCGGCTACCTGGTGTTCAGCACCACCAACCTGCTGGATTCCCGCCGCTGACGCGATAGCGGGTCGCGATGGTGGCACTGCGCGCGCTCCTCGCCGGCTACGACCGCTCCTCCGCGATCACCTTGGCGCTGCTGGTGGTCGGGTACGCCGGTGTGGCCGCCGTGTGGAACCGGTACATCGACCTGTCGCTCGGGATGGACTGGCTGCTGGCGGGCATCTGGGTGTTCATGACCGCCCTGTTGTGCTGGGGCATCTCCCCGCGGCGCGACCTCCTGCGCGCGGTGATCGGGCTCGGCGGCGGCCTGTACATCGAGGCGTGGGGCACGGTGACCAACATCTGGTGGTACTTCACCTCCGAGCGGCCCCCGGTGTGGATCCTGCCGGCGTGGCCCGTCGCGGCGATCGCGATCGATCGGCTGTCGCGCGCGCTCGACCGGGTGTTGCCCGAAGAAGATTACCGCTGGCTGTGGTGGGGCACCCTCCCCCCGTTCGTGCTCACGATGACGATGTTCGTGTGGCCGTACGCCCACGAGCCGCTGACCCAGCTGTCGATCGCGGCGATGCTCGCCGTGTTGATCGTCCCGGGAGACACCCGCCACGACGTGACGCTGATGTGCGCCGGGGCCGGGCTCGGGGTGTTCCTCGAGTACTGGGGCACGTCGCGCCACTGCTGGAACTACTACACGGGCGCGATCCCTCCGTTCGCCGCGGTGCTCGCCCACGGCTTCGCCTCGGTCGCGTTCCAGCGGGTGGCGACGGTGATCGACTGGGTCGGTCGCGCGCAGGGCTGGGCGGCGATAGGTCGGTTGGCCAGGGGGTCGTGATGGAGCTCCAGTGGGTGACCGACGGTAGCCCCGCCCGGTGGGACGACGACAAGGAGCGGGTGATCCGCGCGCCCAAGGCGGCGGTGTTCCCTTCGCTCGCGTCGGTGGCACCCGGTTCCGCCCTCGCGGGCGACTGGTGGCGGGTGACCGACGGCGGCCGCACCGTCGGGTACGCGTGGATGGACGTGACCTGGGGCGACGCCGAGGTGCTGCTCGCGGTCGACCCGTCCACTCAGCGACACGGCGTGGGCACCTTCGCGCTCGACCGGCTGGATCGGGAGGCGGGGCGGCGCGGGGTGCGGTACCTGTACAACGTCGTCCCGGCGGCCCACCCCGAGCCGGCTGCGCTCGCGAGCTGGTTGGAGCGTCGCGGGTTCGTGTCTGCAGACCACACGGACGCGGCGGAGCCGGCGGGTCGTGGACAGCTGCTGCGGCGCCAGGTCCGGGCGCGCTAGGAGGATCGGTGGGAGACACGGTCGCGCGAGTGCTCGGCGGGTTGGCCCTGGTGGGGATCGCGAGCAACTTGGTGCTCACCTGCCGGGTCGAGCGGAAGCTGGCCGAGACGGCCGGGCGCCCGGCGGTGACCGCGGCGCTCGATCGCGGGTCCGCCCCGCAGGCCCTCACCGCGCGCCGGGCGGCCAAGGCGAGCCGGAGCGCCGGCGAGGCTCCGGAGGCGCGGCCCGCAGACGAAGGGGGTCGCCGGGAGCGGCGAGAGAAGTTCGAGGGCGCGTGGCGCGAGGCGGCGATCGGCGAGATCGAGGCGTTCGGCGAAGAGATGGCGGTGGAGCCCGCCACCCTCGAGCAAGTGCTGGACGAGATCTTGTCGATGACCGACGCCACGGGCGAGGTGCGCGAGGAGATCCGCGGCGGCGCCATCGCACCGGCGGAGGGGCGGGAGGAGATCCGCGCGCTGAAAGACGCGTCGGACCTGCGTCTCGATGAGTTGCTCGGGGCGACGAACGCCGACGCGCTGCGGGAGCGCCTGCGGGAAGGTCGGCCGTTCTGAGGGCCTCCGTGCGCCGGAGGGCTCGATCGGAGGGCGTCACTGCCCGACGACGATCAGCACCGACTGGAGTTGCTCTCGGCGCTGCGGGCCGACCACCCGCGGGGTGTCGTCCGCCACCTGCGTGAGGGTCGAGCCGACGATCGACACCCCGTACGTTCCGGTGTCCACGTAGTACCCAGAGCTGTACGCCGAGTACCCGCCCACCACCACCCGGTACGTGCCGGTGGTCGGCGCGACGAAGTCCAACGCCGGGCAGTACGTGTACGAGCCCGACCATGCGTTCGGATCGGCGTAGGTGCACAGGTACGACGAGAAGCTCTGGGCGAGCAGACAACCGTTGGAGTCGGTGACCTGCAGGCTCGGGTCGAACGCGGTCGCCGGGTCCACCGTGTCCACCCCGACCGTGATCACGTCGTTCGCGGCGGCGTCGAACTCGTACACGTCGATCGTGTCGGTGGGGTGCAGCGGCAGCGTGCCCACCGTGGTCACCCCTGCGACCGGCCCGAGGGCGTACGTCGACGGCAGGTACTGCGAGCAGGTCCAGTCCAGGTACTCGGTGTACTCGTAGTAGTTCTCGTTGGCCCACCGCGGCTCCCACGACAACGACGCGCCGTCGAACGAGGCGGGCGCACCCCCCGAGTTCGCGTAGGGGGAGTAGTAGTAGTAGTAGCCGCCGGTGCTCGCGGCCTCGACCTCCGAGTGGGTCACGATCGACCAGTACGGGCCCGGGTACACCGCGCCGCCGTACGGGGTGAAGTCGTACGACGAGCCGAACCACAACACGTCGTGCAGCGTCGTGAACACCGCCGGCCCGTACTGGGCGATCAAGCCGAACTCCTCCGAGAACGCGAGGATCGGCCGCACCTGGACCCCGCTCTCGGTCCACGTGCGCGCCGGCGACAGCGCGCAGTTCCCTTGGTTCTCGGTGACCGACGACTCCACCGAGAACGCGAAGGTGCAGCCCGGGCAGTCGCCGGTGTAGGGAGAGCCCGCCAGGTCGACGATCGCGTGGCACCGATTGTCCCCGTCGACCTCGAGGTCGACGATCACCTGCCCGCTCATGCTCCCGTACGGCTCGGTGGTGTGGGTCACGTCCGTGTCGACGTCCGCGTCGCTGTCGGCGTCGGCGTCGGTGTCGGCGTCTCCGTCCGGGTTCGTCTGCGGCGTGTCCTTCTGGCCTTCGTCGCCGGCGCAGCCCACCGCCAGCACCACCGCCACCCACCACCTGGACATCGGAGACTCCATCGCCGTCACATTACCCGCCCGTCTGGGCGAGCACAACCGGCGTACCCTCCCCCGCGGCGCGGTGATAGGTCGGCCGGATGCGAACCATCGCCATCGTGAACCCGAGCGCCGGCGGAGGACGGGGAGAGGCCCGCGCGAAGGAGCTCTGCGAGCGAATCCGCGCGGCGACCCCCGCCACGCCGCTCGAGGTGTGGACCACCACCGGGCCGGGCGAAGCGACCCACCTCGCCCGCCGCGCCCGCGACGAGGGCGCGCACTTGGTCATCGCAGCCGGCGGCGACGGGACCGTGTTCGAGGTGGTCAACGGGCTGCTCGCCGGGCGCAGCGCCCCGTTGCCCGCTCTGTCGGTGCTCGCCACCGGGACGGGCAACAGCTTCGTCCGCGACGTGGACCTCGCCGATCCCCTGGCGGCGGTGGACGCGATCAGCGCCGGTCGGCGGCGCAAAGTCGACGTGTTGCGGGTCGTGCACACCGACGGCGAGCTGTACTCGATCAACCTCGTGTCGCTCGGGTTCTCGGCCGAGGCGGGTGACCTGACCAACCGCCGGTTCAAGGGTCTCGGCGTGGTGGGCTACATCTCGGCGGTGGTGGCTTCGGTGGCTCGCCTGCACCCGCGGCCGTTCCCGTTCGCGCTCGACGACGGTCCGCCCGACGAACGCCCGGTGACGCTGCTGTCGTTCTGCAACAGCCGGTTCACCGGCGGCGCGATGATGATGGCCCCCGACGCCGACCCCTCCGACGGCCTGGTCGACTCGGTGTGGATCGGTCCGATGAACCGCCGGCGGTTCTTGAGCTCGTTCCCGAAGATCTTCCGGGGCACCCACGGCCGGATGCACGAGGTCGAGCTGCGGCGGGCCCGGTCCGTGCGGTTCACCGGCGACTCGCCCGTACCGGTGATGATCGACGGCGAGGTCCGGTCGCTGACGCTCCGCGCGATCGAGGTCCTGCCGGGCGTGCTCGAGGTGGCCACGTGAGCCGCGAACGCGGACCCCTCCCCCCTCCGTGGGACCGCCCGCCCACCTGGCCCGACCGGGCGAT
>JBEBJC010001047.1:0-3149 GCA_040080105.1 Myxococcota bacterium | reverse complement strand
GTCCACGGCCCCGCGGGGATCGCGGACGCCCCCGGCGGTGGCCGCACGAACACCCGCACGGTCAGGACGACGGGGCGGACGACGGGGCCTTGAAGCCCACGTTGTACGCCATCAGGCACCCCGCGGTCTCGACCAGGCGGGTGTCGGTGAGCCCCGCGTCGCGCAGCCGCGCGTCGAGCCACCGCTGCCCGGGGTAGGCCCGCATCGACAGCGGGATGTACACGTAGGTCTTCGGGTCGCCGTGCAGCACCGTGCCGAGCACCGCGCCGCTCGCCACCATCCACCCGCGGTAGGTGGCGTCCCACCACCGCTGCGGCGGACGGGCGAAGTCGAGGTTCAAGAACCGCCCGCCGGGCTTCAACACCCGCACGACCTCGGCCAGCACGGCCTCCCACGACGGGAACCCGCGGCCCGCGTACGAGCACACGACCACGTCGAACGAGGCGTCGGGGAACGGCAGCTTCGTGGCGTCCGCCTCGACGAACGACACGTTCGTGCACCCGGCCGGCCGCTTCCGCTCCCCCTGCGCCATCATCTCGGCGTTGATGTCGGTCGCCACGACCTCGCGGCACAGCGGCGCGAGCTGGTACGCGATGTCGCCGGTCCCGGTGGCGAGGTCGAGCACCCGCTCGGTCGGGCCGATCTCTGCCATCTCCACCAGCCGCCGCTTCCACCGGACGTGCCATCCGAGCGACATCAGGTCGTTGCCGAGGTCGTACCGGCGCGCGACCCGGGAGAACAGCCAGTTCACCCACGGCTGCTTCGGCGCGTCGTGGCCGAGCGCCGCGCGCAGGCCCGACGGGGGCGCGCCGGCGCCGGCGGTGATCGTCCCTGGGTCGTGCATGGTGCCTCCGGCCGCACCACGTATCGTGGTCGGGAGCGATCGGCGTGAGTTGGGCCCCGCCCTTGACCGCGGGTGGTGTGAAGCGCTATCGCATCGCTCGAACACGTTCGGGGGCCAGCGCTGCGGTACGCAATCGTCGGCGGCAGCGGGATGCTGGGAACGGCCGTGGCGGGCGCGCTGCGGGCGAGGGGTGACGACGTCCTGATCGTCACCCGCCAGACGCCGCGGGCGGTGCACGAGGTCCAGTGGGACGCGGTCCGCGGCGTGTTGTCGCCGCGACTGCTCGAGCGGGTCGACGTGTTGTTCAACCTCGGGGGGGCGCCGCTGGCCGATCGCCCGTGGACCACCCAGCGGCGGAAGGTGCTCACCGAGAGCCGGGTGAAGGCGACCGAGGTGCTGCTCGACTCGCTGTCGGTGCTCGAGTCCCCGCCGCGGGTGTTCGTCGGCGTCGGCGGGCTCGGGCTGTTCGGCGATCGGGGAGACGAGCTGCTCGACGACGATGCCCCGGCGGGCAGCGGGTTCTTGGCCGAGCTGTGCGCGGCGTGGGAGCAGGCGTCCCTCGCGAGCACCGCGCGGATCGGGTCGCGCAGCGCGGTGCTGCGGATGAGCGTGGTGTTGTCGCCCACCGGGGGCGCGTTCCCGCTGATGGTCCGCACGTTCCGGTACCTCGGGGGTTGGCTCGGCCACGGCCGGCAGTACACCCCGTGGATCTCGATCCACGACGCGGTCGGGGCGCTGCTGCACCTGGCGGACCAGCCCACCTGCGCGGGCGCGTTCAACGGGACGGTGCCGGAGCCGCCGACGAACAAGGACTGGATGAAGGCGCTCGGGCGCGTGATGCAGCGCCCGGTGGTCACCCACGCCCCGCGGTGGGCGCTGCGCGGCGCGCTCGGGGAGCTCGCGAGCAGCATGTTGATCGCGTCGATCCGCGCGGTGCCGCGCAAGCTGCAGGACAGCGGGTACCCGTTCGTCGACACCGAGCCCGAGGCGACGTTCGCGCGGCTGCTGTCCGAGCTGCCGTAGGAGCCCGTGGCGGGTAGGCCGCGCAGCGGCCTCGCGCCAGGGCTCCTCCCCTGCCCGTGCCCGTGCCCGTGCCCGTCCCCGACCCGCTCGTCCGGATCGGGGTGGTGCCTGGGCTGGTCGGCTCGGTGCGGTGCCGATGCCCGCCCTCGAACCTGGGTTCGGCCGAGGCCCCTTCAGCTCGGCGCAGTCCTCCGCCCTGCGAGCCTCGCCGCATGGAGCCGCCGCACATCGTGGCACAGGCAGACCAGCCCCCACTCACCTCGCGCCTTCGCCAGTCCGCGCATCGAGAACCGCCGGAACCCCATCGCCTGCTTGATCTGGCCGAACACGGGTTCCGGGAGGCACTTCCGCCTTCGGTAGACGGCCCGACCCGCAGGGCTGCTGACCTTGTGGCGCATCCGCTGCTGGGGCGTCGCCCGGGGACAGCCGGCTCGAGGGGAGCGTCCTCCACCCGGTCTTGGTCCTCCGCCCGGGCCAGCAGGCCGCGGATCTCGGCCTCAACCGGTGCTCGTCCGCCTCCATGCGCTCGTAGCTCATCGCCTTGTGCTTGCTGGCGTTTGCGTCGACCTTCGAGCCGTCGAGTGAGACGTGCCCGCCAGCGAGGTAGCGGAAGGCCACATCCTCGTACGTCTTCCGCTCGATCTTGCGGGACGACATGACCCCGGTGCAGCAGCCGTACACGAGCAGGGCCAGCATCATCCGCGGGTCGTAGGGCCGCTCTCCGCGCGGATCCTTGCTCTGGATCGGTTGCTCGATGGCCGACACGTCGAGCTCCCAAACCAGCTCCAGGACGAAGCGGGCGAGGTGGTCCTCTGGCAGCCAGTCTCCCGGGTTGGGGGGCATCAGGTACGGCTGGTCATGGGTCCACGAGCCCTGGCCCTGGACCAACGTCACCAACATCGCGATCACGCGCTGCAGCAGGTCGAGCGACGCGTCGATCCGCGGCGCTTCGGCCAGCCCGAGCCGCTCGCAGACCAGGATCTGGCCCGCGCACTCCGTCGCCGACCGCTTCGCCATCCGGTAGAACCGCGCCTTCTCGGCCGGGACGAACTCGCCCGCCCCCTCGGCGATGTTGAGCGCGATCGAGTTTGCCGCTCGCCGCAACTGGTCGCGGATGTACCCCCGACCCTCGGGAAGCTCCTCCGCCAGTTCGTCGATCACCGCCACCGCCTGGACCGCGTGGCCGAACACCTCCAGCCGCTGGCAGTCGAACCGCACGCTCCGTGCCATCGCTCCTCCCACCACGCACGTACCAGCGGGAAAGGCCAGGATCTGTCCGACT
>JBEBJC010000103.1:0-14175 GCA_040080105.1 Myxococcota bacterium | reverse complement strand
CGCGGGGCCGAAGCCGCAGGAGCCGACCCTCCGCAGGGGGCGGCGAGCGCGGTGGAGCGGGGAGTCGTCGCCGCGGACCACGTCGAACGCGGCGAGCAGGGTGTCCACCACCCCCGCTAGCCCGGCGTTCGGGTGGACCCGACGGAGATCGACCCGCGCTCCCCCGACCGCTTCGAGGACCCGGTCCAGCAGCCAGGTCTTTCCGATGCCGGGGGCTCCCCACACCGTGACCCGCGCGCCCGGCTGCCCGAGGGCGGTGAGGATGTGCTGGTGTTCGGCGGCCCGGTGCACGATCTCGAATCCTGCCATCGCGCGCCGGGCGTGTCGACCCTGGGGTCAACCCACCGGCAAGGTGAGCGCGAGCGTCCCGGTGCGGCAGCTCGACACCTCGACCCGCACCAGCCCGGCGCCCCGGACCACCAGGGTGACGAACCGCTCGTGCCCGTTGCCGTGGGTGGTGGGAGAGAACACGCTCGCGCCCCCGTACAGGCCCGAGCCCCAGCCCTCCAGGTGGCCGATCTCGGCCATACCCGACGCCGGGGCGAGCAGCTCCACCCCTTCGGCGCGAGCGGTCAGCCGCATCGGCTCCGCGTGTGGCAAGGCCGCCGCGGACGGGAGCCCGTAGGTCGCCAGGTACCCGTGGTTCGCCACCCGGAGCACCACCCGGGTCACGTCGCCGGTCTTCTCCTGCTCCGCCACGGTCAGGCTCGCGCGCGGAACGAGCGCGGCGACCCGCAGGAACGCCGCGCACTGGGAGCTGCAGGTCTCCGCCAGCCGCTCGTACGGGGGGTTCCACACCCCGACCCGGGCGTCGAGGCCCCCCAGTTCGACGTCGCCCAGCTGCGGGTGGACGAACGGACGCCACGGACCGAACACCCGGCCGGCGTTGTGCTGTCGGTCGAACGCGGCGAGCGCGCGGAGGTCCTTGCGCGAGAGCTTCGAGTAGTGGTCGACGAACGGCTTCTTCCGCTCGACCCCGATCTGCTTGAACAGGTCCCACAGCTCGACCACGTACGCGAGCGCCCCGCGCTGGTGGTACGCGTAGTCCGACAGGTCGCCGTGCAGCGGCTTGTCGGGCTCGTACAGGAACTCGTGGAACCCGCTCACCGTGGGGTAGCCGGTGTGCTCGGTCATCCACGCCTCGACCTGCTCGAAGATCGCGAGGTCGCCAGGGTTCATCTTCGCGTCCGGCTTGTCGCCCAGCGGCCGGATCAGCACCCCGCCGAACGTGTGCAGGTTCAGCCACACGAGGATGTTCGGGTGGCGCGTGGCGAACTCGATCACCGCGCGGGTCTCGGGCGCGCTGCCGGGGAAGTGGCCGGCGCCGGCCTGTTGTGGCTCCGGGGCCCACGCGTGCGGGAAGTTCCGATTGAAGTCGTAGAAGTTGTCCGACAGGTAGTGCGGGTCGGGCACGGTGTGCCCGTCGAACGGCTCGATCGTCCCTTCGGGGTACAGCCGCCAGTACGGCCCCGGGTCGTCGGGCTGGCGCGCCACGAGCACCGGCGGCGACAGCGGCTGGTCGTCGTCGCCGCGCAGCTCGACCAGCTCTCCGTCGGGTTCGAGTCGCCGCATCCACCCGATCTGTCCGTCACCGTCGATGTCGGACGACTTCCAGCGCGGTCGGCCGCGGTCCGGCCGGTCGTCTACCGGGCTGGAGCGGACGTACCGGCCGCGGGTCAGCACGACCTCGGCGCCGTCGGGCGACAGCCGCGGGACCACGTAGAACAAGGTCTCGCGCAGGACCTGCGCGAGGTGCGCCGGCAGCGCCTTGCCTCCGGCCTGGTCCGCCCCGCGGTGCACCGCGATCAGGTCTTCGGCGATCGCCAGCGCCACGCTCGACCCACACAGCTCGCTCGCGTGCATGTTCGCGTCGATCCACACCGCGGGGCGGATCCGGTCGGGGTCTGGACCCACGGTGAGCAGCGGGATTTCGCGGCCCTCTGCGCTCCGGCCCAGCGAGCCGACCCGCACCAGGTCGGGGTGCTGTGCGGCCCAGGCGTCGAGCTGTGCGACGATCTCGGCGTGGTCGAGGTACTTCTGGCGGAACATCGGGCTCCCGTGGGACGAGGCGAACCCTTCCTACCCCGGCTCCCCCGGCCGGACCTCGGGGCGCCGACCCGACCCCATCGTTCGGCCGTCCGACGCGTTCCGCGGTGAACGCGACAGTGCCTGCGGTTACACTGCCGCCGGCGCGCGGGTCCTCCGGGAAGGACGGTCCCGACGCTCCGCCATGGGAGCGCGGTGGCTCGCGGACGAACCGATCGAGAGGTCGAGCAGCTCCGGCAACGGATCGTGGTCGAGGCGACGAAGTTGTTCGCCGACGCGGGGTTCAAGGCCACCTCGGTGCAGAACATCGCCGACGCGGTGGGGATCGGAAAGACGCTGGTCCTGTACCACTACCCGTCCAAGGACCTCCTCCGAGCCGCGGTGGTCGACCAGGTGGCGGCGCTGTGGATGGAGATGTTGCCGGCGTTCGCCGGCCTCGGCGCGGCCGATCCGGCGGCGGCGCTCGCCCCCGCGATCCAAGCGCTCGAGCTGCGCCCTTGGTTGAGCCGGTTCGTGATGCGCGAGCTGCTCGACCGGGAGTCCGGGTTCGCGGCGGAGCTGCGGGAGCGCCTGGTGCCGTCGGCGAGCAGCGCCGGAGGGCGCGCGTGGGACCCGGAGGTCGTGGCGGAGTGGGTGTTCGCCGCCCTGTCCCTGTTGGCGGTGCTCGCGGTGTTCGAGCCGGGCAAGGATGGCGCGGGCGGGATCGAGCTGCGCGGGCGGGTGCTCGCGGTGGCGGTCCGCTCGGCCGCATCCGCGGTGCGGTAGGGTCAGCGCGGCTCGTCGCCGAGGCGCCGCACCGGGACCCCCTCGTGCTCGATCGGCGCCTCCGCGCCGGTGGCGCGGGTGAGCATCCAGCCCGCGATCGCGCCGGTGGTGGTCAGCGCCGCACACCCGAGGGCCAGGGTCACGACCAGCACGATCGGCACGGCGAGCCTACGGGTGGCCCGCTGCCGGGCTGCGAGCTCGTCGGCCCGCTCCCGCTCCACCTCCTCCTTCGACCGCAGGGAAGCGCGGAGGTTCCGGTGCACGGTGTCCGACGGTCGTTCGACGCCGACCGGCTCCCCAGAGGTGGACCGACGGGTGGGCGCGGCGTGACGATCGGGCGGAACGCCAGTGTCGCGGCTCGTGTGGACCCCGGTGTCGTCGACGGGGCCGCCCGGGCCGCGCACATAGGCGGCCTCGTGCACGTCGAGTCCGGGGTCGCTCGGTTCGCGGGGCATGCCGGATGCTACCGCCAACGTGGCCCCAGGGTCAGCGGCGCGGGGCAGAACGGTCCGTTGTGCCTCGCCGAGCCCGATCATTCGGGCGGCGCGGCTCGAGTGTGAGGAGCCCTGCGGGAGAAAGGGTTACCGGAGGGTCCTGCGGAGGAGTCCCGTGAGCGTTCAGACGTCGACCGAGCAGCAGCTGACGGCCATACTCCGGCGTCGTACCTCGGCGTTCGCTGCGCTGATCGCGGGCGCGAAGCTCGCCGCCCGCACCGCGACCGTCGGGGTTCCGGTGTCGGTGGTGTACGGGCTCGTGAGCGGATTCGTCGGCTACCAGGTCATGCAGGCCACGATCGGGCTGCAGCAGCTCGACGTCGCGCTGGTCGAGACCTGGTTCCAGATCACTGCCGGCGCCGCGCTGTTCTTGGCGCTGTACCTCATGGTCCAGATCCCGAAGTCGCGCACGGCGAGCCGCGCCAGCTGGGCCCCGGCGATGTTCGCCGCCCCGCTCGCGTTCACCGCGATCGCGCTGTACCTCGTGTCGTCCGGGCAGGCGCGCCAGATCGGCCCGGTGGTGTTGCAGCTCACCCTGATGGCGTGGGCCATCGTGTGGATGACGTTCGGCGGCGCGTTCACCGCGCTCGCGTGGCTCCGCGCCGCGAGGAACGTGATCGACGGCAAGACCGCGGCAGACGGGGTGCTCGCCGAGTCTGCGGCGCGTACGCTCGAGGTGGCTGGACCTCACGGTGCGCGGGTGCACGCGGTCACCATCGGGATGCAGTTCCTGCTGCCGGGCATCTTCTACGCGCTGCAGCTCGCGTTCGTCGACATGGTGGTGGTGCTCGACCCCGAGAAGGCCTCGCTGCGGCGCGCGGGCCAGCTGTCGTCCGGGATGCGCGGCCGGCTGTTCCTGCTGCTCCTGTTGTGGTCCCTCGGGACGTACGCGGTGTGGTTCGCGGTGTTGTTGCCGCTCGAGGGCGCCACCACCCAGGTCGCGGCGATCGAGAAGTTCCAGGAGCTGTTCCTCGACCCGTCCTCGTCGAGCCGGCTCGGGTACGTGGTCGGCGAGGTGCTGTGGAGCCTGTCCGCGTGGGTGTGTGAGCTCGCGCTGCTGGTGCTGTACCTCGAGCGCGAGGAGCAGGTCCGCGCGCGCAGCCAGCTCAAGGCGATGAAGCAGGACGCGCCGAGCACGAACCCGTACGACGCCCCCCGCGACGAGCCGGGCGCGCCGGTGGCGGGGTGAGGTCGTCCCCGCCCCGGTCGGGCGGGGGCGCGACGCTCGACGACGCAGACCGCCTCCGCCGCCAGGGCTCCGCCTGGGCGGGCCTCGCGGGCGACGCGGTGTCGTTCGTGTTGGCGCGGGTGGCAGCGGTCGGCCGGTGGCTGGTGGTGGTGGACGAGCCGGATCGCGCGGCGGACCTCGTGCGGGCGCTCGGGTTCTTCTTCCCCGCCGGGGCTCGGATCGAGCTGTTCCCGGCCGACGATCAGCGGCCGTACGACGGGTTCTCGGCCGAGCCGGCGCTCGCCCAGCGTCGGATCCGCACGCTCGACCGGGTGGATCGCGGCGGCGATCTGGTGGTGGTGACCACCGCGCGGGCGCTGCTCCAGCGGGTCCCGGATCGCGACTCCCGCGCGCGGGGGACCGTGGTGCTCGAGGTCGGCGCCCAGCTCGATCGCGACGTGTTGGTCCGCCAGCTGACCGCGTCGGGGTACCTCGCCACCGCCCGCGCCGACGCCGCGGGCCGGTTCGCGGTGCGCGGCGACGTGGTCGACGTGTGGCCGTCCGGCGGGCGGGCGCCGGTGCGGATCGACTGGTTCGACGACGAGATCGAGCGCCTGAGGTTGCTGGACCCCGAGACCCTCGCGCCAGACAAAGGAGGGCGGAAGATCACCCTGCTGCCGGCCGCCGAGGAGCGGATCGACGAGCTCGCGCTGACCCGCGCCCTGTCCGAGCTGCCCAGGATGTCGGCCGAGACCTCGGATCCGGCGGCGATGGTGCGGCGGCGCCAGGTGGTCGACGAGCTGCGGGCGGGGATCCGGTTCAGCGGGCTCGGCGATCTGCTCCCGGCGTTGGTGCCCACGGTGAGCGCGCTCGAGGCGCTGACCGGCCTCGAGCGGGTGGTGCTGTACCCCGACGACGTGTACGCCTCGCTGCGCGACTTCGAGTCGACCGCGCGCCGGCGGTACGAGGACCTCGAGCCGGAGGAGCGGCCGCTGGTGCCGCCGTCCGAGCGGTACGTCACCGCCCGGGAGGTGCTGGCCGGGCTGGAAGGGGCACACGAGGTGTTGCAGACGGCGTCCGATCGAGCGCCCGACCTCGGCGCGCGCCCGACCGACGAGTGGGCGGTGCGCGGCAGCGACCTGCAGCCGGTGGTCGCCCGCCTGGACGAGCTCGCGCAACAGGACGTGCGCGTGGCGCTGGTGGTCAAGGACGACGGGCGCGGCCACAAGCTGGTGGAGCTGCTGACCCCACACGGGCTCGAGCTCGTACGGGAGAAGAACCCGCTCGACCTGCCCCGAGGGCAGATCTCGCTGTTGTCCGGCGACCTGCCGCGCGGGTTCGTCGCGGTCGAGTCGGGCTGGGCGTTCGTGCCGGTGACCGCGCTGTTCGGTACGCCGCGCCGCGCCGCGACCGAGCGCGCCCACGCGTTGTGGGACGGCAGCGTAAGGTCGACCGCCCAGCTCAAGGTCGGTGACCCGGTCGTGCACCGGCTGCACGGGGTCGGGCTGTACCGGGGCCTCGTCCGGCTCGAGGTCCACGCCGGCGTCGAGCAGGACTTCGCCCGGCTCGAGTACCGCGACGGCGACCTGATGTTCCTCCCGGTGGCCTCCCTGGGCGAGCTGTCGCGGTACACCGCGGCGTCGTCCGAGGCGACCCCGCCGCTCGACAAGCTCGGCGGCACCACCTGGTCTCGTCGCAAGGGGAAGGTGAGGGACAACCTGCTCTCGATGGCCCAGGACCTCGTGCGGCTGTACGCCCGACGCGAGGTGGCGGTCCGCCCTCCCTACCCGGACATCGGGAGGAGGTACCTAGCGTTCGAGGCTCGGTTCCCGTATGTGGAGACCCCTGACCAGCGGGTGGCGATCGACGCGGTGATGGACGACTTGTCGCGCCCGTACCCGATGGATCGGCTGATCTGCGGCGACGTGGGGTTCGGCAAGACCGAGGTGGCGATGCGGGCCACGATGCGCGCGGTGGAGGCGGGTCGCCAGGTGGCGGTGTTGTGCCCGACCACCGTGCTCGCGCACCAACACGTCCGGAGCTTCCGCGACCGTTTCTCGGCCGACCCGGCGGTGCGGATCGGGATGTGGTCTCGGTTCACGACCCCAGCGGACATCGAGGCGCTCCAGCGCGACCTCGCCTCCGGGGCGGTGCAGGTCGTGATCGGGACCACCGCGCTGCTCGGTCGCGGCGTGTCGTTCGCCGACCTCGGGTTGGTGGTGATCGACGAGGAGCACCGGTTCGGGGTGAAGCAGAAGGACCGGCTGAAGCGGATGCGCACCGAGGTCGACGTGTTGTCGCTGTCGGCGACCCCGATCCCGCGCACGCTGCAGATGGCGTTGTCCGGGGCGCGCGAGATGAGCGTGATAGCCACGCCCCCGCCGGACCGGCTGTCGGTGCGCACGACCCTCGCGCGACCGAGCGAGTCGCGGATCCGTGACGCGATCACCGCCGAGCTCGAGCGCGGCGGGCAGGTGTGGTACGTCCACAACCGGGTCGAGAGCATCGAGCGCGTCGCGGAGCAGCTGCGGGAGTGGGTGCCCGAGGCGCGGCAGGCGGTGGCGCACGGCCAGATGGACGACACCGCGCTCGAGCGCGTGCTGGTCGACTTCGTGGAGCGCCGGGTCGACCTGTTGGTGTGCACCTCGATCGTCGAGTCGGGGATGGACCTGCCGAACGTGAACACGATGCTGATCGACCGGGCGGATCTGCTGGGGCTCGCCCAGCTGTACCAGCTCCGCGGCCGGGTCGGGCGGGGCGACCGGCGCGCGACCTGTGTGTTGCTCACGCCGGAGGACACGACCGCCGAGGCGCGGAAGCGGTTGCGGGTGATCGTCGAGAACCAGTCGCTCGGGGGCGGGTTCCAGGTGGCGTCTGCCGACCTCGAGCTGCGGGGCGGCGGGAACCTGGTGGGGGCGGCCCAGTCCGGCAACATCGAGCAGGTCGGGTACGACGCATGGGTGGAGCTGCTCGAGCAGGCCGTGCACCACGCCCGCGGGGAGCTCGACCGGGACCGGCTCGACCCGGAGATCGAGGTCCCGGTGCCGGCGTTCTTGCCCGACATCCTGGTCAAGGACAACGACGAGCGGCTGATGTGGTACCAGCGCATCGGACACGCGCCCACCACCGCCGCGATCGATCGGGTGCTCGAGGAGCTCGAGTCGGAGCACGGCGACCTGCCCGAGCCGGCGCGAAACCTCGGCGACCTGGTCGCGACCCGGTTGATGTGCCGCGAGCTCGGGATCGAGCGGTGTGCGTGGCTGAAGGTGCGGGTGGTGCTCGTGCTGCACCCGAAGAGCTCGCTGCACGCGACGAAGCTCGCCGCCGCGATCGCGCGCCACCCGAAGCGGTTCACCGTCGAACAGACCGCCGACGGCCGAGCGCGCACGGTCGCGGTGCGGTTCACCCCCGCAGAGGGGGAGAAGCCGTTCCGGTACCTGCGGTGGGTCTTCAGCCAGCTGCGCCAGTGACCGAGGGGGGGCCGATGTTCGAACCGCTGGTGGACGAGGAGACACTCCGGCCGACCCACGTGGAGGTGAGCCTCGCGCAGATCCGCGCGAACCTCGACGCGATCGTGGCCCACGTGGGCGGTCGGGCGGTGATGCCGATCCTGAAGGCGAACGCGTACGGCCACGGGCTGGTGCCGGTCGCGCGCGAGATGGAGGCGGCCGGGGTCCCGGTGATCGGGCTCGCGTTCCTCGAGGAGGGGATCCGCCTCCGGCGGTTCGGGATCACAACCCCGATCCTGGTGCTCGGCGGGATCCTGGGCGATCAGATCCCGCTGTTCCTCGAGCACGACCTGTGGCTCACCGCCTCGTCGGTCGACAAGTTGCAGGCGATCGAGGCCGCGGCCGCCGCGCGCGGGGTGCGAGCGACCGTTCACCTGAAGATCGACACCGGGATGGAGCGGATCGGGATCCACTGGTACTCGGCGGAGCGGCTGATCGAGGCGTCACTCCGGTGCAAGCACGTCGACGTCCGCGGGGTGTTCAGCCACCTGGCGTCGAGTGACGAGGCCGACCCCCGGTACACCCGACTGCAGGTCGAGCGGTTCGAGGAGGTGCTCGGGCACTACGAGCGGCGGTCGGTGCAGCCCCCGACGCGCCACCTCGCGAACTCCGGCGGGATCGTCGCCCACCCGGACACCTGGTACGACTGCGTGCGGCCGGGGATCCTGCTGTACGGCGTGTACCCGTCCGACGAGCTCCCGCGGCTGGTCCCGGTGCGCCCCGCGCTCACCTGGCGATCGAAGGTGGTGTACTTCAAGGTCGTCCCCGCGGGGCACCCGGTGAGCTACGGCTCGACCTGGGCGCCCACCGCGCAGACCCGGATCGTCACCGTGCCCGTCGGCTACGGCGACGGGTACCCGCGCGCGCTGTCGAACCGCGCGGAGGTCGTGCTCCGCGGGGCGAGGTACCCGGTGGTCGGCCGCGTGTGCATGGACCAGCTGATGGTGAACCTCGGCGACGGCACCGCCTACAACGGCGACGAGGTGATCCTGCTCGGCGGCGAGGGTGAGGTTTCGGTGACGGTCGAGGACCTCGCCCGGTGGGCGGGTACCATCCCGTACGAGATCCTCACCGGGATCAACACCCGCGTGCCGCGGGTGTACACCTGACCCGACCTACTCGACCACCACCTGCTCCGACGACTCGAGCGTGTAGGTGATCTGGACCGTGGACAGCGCCTCGGGGATGAACTCGACGAACGTGATGCTGTTCCGGCTCTGGTCGTACAGCCAATCCCCGTCGACCAGGTTCCCGTAGGAGTCGAGCACCGCCGGGTCGAACGCCTGCTCGGCGCCCTCGGGGGTCAACACCCGCACCACGACCGAGTCCACCACCGGTCGCTCGGACAGGAAGTACTCCCGCTTCAGCCCGGCCGCCTGGATCCCGAGCTGGTCCAACACGTCGCTCCAGTCGGGGCTGGTGATGTCCCACACGATGCCGCCGATCGTCAGGGCGGTGCTCTTGTAGGCGGTGCCGGCGTTCGGGCCGGTCATGGTGATGATGCACGAGAACGAGCGCTCGTCGGCCTCGTCCTTCAGGCTGTCGTACCAGTCCACGAACTCGGCCTGGGTGATCAGGTTCCCCGGCGTCTGGTCGCGCTCGTCCGAGATGACGACCGTGTGCATCGACGCGTCTTCCCGGTAGAACCCGTTGTTGAACGTGTCGCGGTGGATCTCGAGCGCGTTGTAGATGGCGCCGAGGCCCTTCTCGCTGCCCGAGCCGGACGTGCCCATGGTCGCCATCGCGGTGAACACCGAGGTCGGGCTCGGCGTCTCCGGATCCAGGTACTTCACCCCAGCCACCGTGCGGAGCTTGCCGTCCTGGTTGGGGTCATCAATGTCGGTCGACACGACGCCCACGTGGAAGTCGAGCCCCGAACCGATGAAGTAGTTGATGAACGACGGAAAGTTCTCACTGAGCGCGTCTTGCTCTTCGGACATCGAACACGAGTTGTCGATGGTCCACAACACGTCGACCTTCGGCGTGGTCACCTGGACGATGTTGTCGGTCTTGGTCGGAGACTCGATCAATGGCGGGTTCGACACTCCGTAGCCCGGAGGTTCGATGCCCAGGTCGTTCTCGATGCCACAGGCGACGATGGCGAGGGCGAGGAGCGGATACAGGGCGTGGCGCATGCCGTACTCCGGAGTTGCCGATGATTCCCGCGGCGCACGCGCGGTGTCAGTCCCTTGACATTCGCGCGCTCTCCTACGCCCGAGCGACGGGACCGTGAAGAGCGGGTAAACTGTACCGTGATTTCCGCGCCCCGGGGCGGCGCGTCGAAATTCGGAAGGTACCACCTAATGAACTCGGAGCGTCAGCGGATGGCGTACGCGAGCCGCACGGTCGCGTAGGGCTCGGGCACGATCTCCACCAGCGTGACGCTGTTCCGCGAGGCCGAGTAGGTCCAGTCGCGCCCGGAGGTGAGCCCGGCGATCACCGAGCCGTCCGCTCGCTCGATCTGCACGTCGAGGGTCGACTCCACCGGGAGCCGCGACAAGAAGAACTCGCGCCGCAGCCCCGAGGCCACCAACCCGAGCCGCTCGAGCACCACGCCCCAGTCGGCCGAGGCGATGTCCCAGGTGGTCCCGCCGATGTCGCGGCTCACGTCGAGGTACACGGTGCCCGCGTCGGGGCCGTAGGTCTCGACGATCGAGGAGAACGTGCGGTCGCCGCTCGACCGCTTGAGTGCCGAGTACCAGTCCACGAACTCCGACTCGGAGATCACGGTGTCCTGGGTCTGATCCTGTTCGTCGGAGATCAGCACGGTGTGGATGGACGCGTCGTCGCGGTAGAACCCGGCGTTGAAGGTGTCCCGGTGCACCTCCAGCGCGAGGTACGCGGCGCCCAACCCGCGCTCCTGCCCCGAGCCGGTGGTGCCGAGCGCGGCCATCTGCGCGAACACCTCGGTGGGCTCCGGCGTGTGCGCGTCGATGAACAGGACGTCGCCTGCGGCTTGGAGGTGACCTTGATGGGACGGGGCGTCCAGATCGGTCGACACGACGCCCACGTGAAAGTCGAGCCCGCTGCCGTCGAAGTACGCCATGAACTGGTAGAAGTTCGCCGACAGCGCCGCCTGCTCCTCCTCCATCGAGCAGGAGTTGTCGATCACGAACAGCGCGTCCACGAGCGGGGTGGCCGCCTGTACGATTGCGTCCTGCTGGACCTGACCTGCGAGCTCGGCCGGGTAGGACTCGCCGTACACGATCGGGTCCCGCCCGACGCCGTAGTCGAGGCAGCCGCTCGCGAAGAACACCCACGTCGCCCGCATCGGCGCTCCGGTCGTCCGCCTCAGCGTACGACGCGAAGATGCCCGGTCACAACCGCCGACGTCGCCAAGCGAGCGCCAGCGGAGCGAACCACGCGAGCCCGCCCGCGCCGGGAGACGCCGCGCAGCCGCACCCCTTGCCGTCGTCGGGCGGCGGGGGTTGCGCGCCGGTGTCACCGGTGCCGTCGCCGTTCGACGTGGGGCAGCCGAACTCGTCCACCACGCTGTCGGGTGGGGTGTTGCTGCACGCGTCGTCACACCCGAGCACACCGTCGCCGTCGGAGTCGGCGTCGGCCACGCCGCACCCGCACACGCCCCACTCGACCTTCTCGGGGTCGTCGGGGCAGTGGTCGGTGCAGTCCTCGGTGCCGTCGCCGTCGGTGTCCACGTCCGGCTCGTCGCACCCGCAGATCCCCGGGTCCTGCTTGTCCGGGTCGTCGAAGCAGTCCTCGATGCAGTTCTCGAACCCGTCGCCGTCGGTGTCCACGTCGGGGACGTTGCAGCCGCACACGCCCCCGTCCCCGGCCTTCGCGGGATCGTCGGGGCACGCGTCGACCGAGTCGGAGACGCCGTCGTCGTCGAGGTCCGCCTCGAGTACGGTCAGCGCGAAGTCGTCGCCCGCCCCGTCGTCGACCGCGCCCGCGACAGCGATCTTGCCGAGCCGGTACGACAACGCGTAGGGCACGGCTTCGCCGCCCCACGCAGGGCCGGTCCACTCCTGCAGCTGGACGCCGTCGTAGCCGGACAGACGCGCGACCCGCCACCGCGCTCGGCCGGTGGTCGGATCGATCGTGGTGCCCGCGACGAGGACATCGCCGTTGTCGTCGACCTGAACCGCAGTGGCGTACTCGTCTGCGCCCGAGACGCTCTCGTACGCGACCTGCCAGATCTTCAGCGGTCCGCCCAGGCCGTCGCCGTTGCCGTCGTAGCGGACCACGTACCAGTCACGGTCCTGGCCCGGGCCGTTGTCGATGCCGTAGTTGAGCGAGCCCGCGACGATCACGTCGCCGGTGTTCGGGTCCATCACCACCGCGGCGGCGCGGTCCATCAGCAGCCCGCCCCCGTCGACCGTGTCCTCCCACCCGAGCGCTCCGGCGCCGTCGTACGACCGGACGTGCCAGTTGGTGTCGTTGAAGTCGGAGCCCGCCAGGCCGCTCGCGCCGAGCTCGCCCACCAACGCGAACGCGTCGTCGGTGGTGTGGATCGCCACCGCGTGCGCCATGTCCGGGACCGCCTCGTAGTCGGCCGAGTCGGTGATCAGGGGCTGGATCACCTGGCCGTTGCCGGCGTCGAACCGATACGACAGCCACCGCCCGTAGTCGGTGTCGTGCAGGGACCACCCGGTGGAGATCACCACGTCGTTGGCGCGCGCGATCCCGCGGCACTCCTGCAGGTCACTCGCCGCGCCGTCTGCGGCGTCGAGCGACCACACCTCGGCCGGCGGTGTCCCGAACCCGCGGGACTCGACGTGGTACCTGCCGGTCGGGTCGGTCGCGGCGGTGGCGCCCGAGCGCCCACAGAACACGAGGTCGCCGAACGACGGGTCGATCCCGACGGCGAGCATCCGGTCGTCGCTGGTGGGGCGGTCAGCCCCGATCGGGCCGGCGTCGAGCACCAGGCTCCACCCGACCGGACCCTCGGGGGTGTACGAGTACACCACCCCGTCGGTGCCGTGGTCCGCTTCCCCGTCGAGCCAGCCCACGACCACGGCGTTTCCCACCGGGTCGAGCACGACCCCGGTGGCGCGGTCGACTCCGTCGGCCCCGCCGACGCCGGCGGTGATTTGGGTGTAGGCCACCACCAACTCGTCCAGATCGACGGCGTGGGCCATCGTCGCCACAAACCAAATCACGGCTCCCTCCTGCTCAACGTCGACATCGGAACGTGCCCCCGGGGGAAAGGACCTGGTCCAGGCTCAACGGCCCGACGGGCCCGTTCTCGTCGTATGCCCAGTACGGCCTCTCCTGGCCTGACCTGCGGCGGATTTCCAAGTAGGTCGGCGTCGGCGGGTCGTCCGGGGTCGCCAGTCCGTTGGCGGTGTCGCGGCAGTACGCGTCGGCGATCGCCGGCGGGACACCGCGCGCCGTGCCCCCCTCGTCTTTGCCCGCCCACGAGTAGGCGACGAACTCGGGGTGCTGGTCGAGCCACTGCTGCAGCGCCGCGGACTTCACCAGCCCCCTGCCCGGACGCGCGGTCGCCGGACCCGGCGCGGGAGCGGGCAGCGCGACCGGAGCTGGGGCGGTGAGCGCGAACGACGGCGGGTCGGCCGGCCCTTCGACCGGGACCGTCACCGGCGCGTCGGTCACCCGGCAGCTCGTGTCGGCGTCGGGACAGCCCTGCAGCACGATCGACGCCCGGTGAACCCCCGGCTCGACCCCGGTGAACCGCACCCCGGTCGCGGTGCGCTCCCCGGGTGCAGCGCCGAGGGTGGAGAACGCGACGACCGCGCCTTCGGGCACCCCGAGGTCGACCACGCGCGGCGCGGGCATCGTCGGCGCGAGCTCCACCACGAACGCCTCTCCCCCCGGGTCCATCGCGACCACCTGTTCGCCGTGGGTGCACCACGGCTCACACGAGCCCGCGCTGCACGCGGTCGCGTCACAGCCGGACCCGGCGGCCCACCGGACCTGGATCTCGCCCGGTGCGACCCCGGCGAACAGCCGCGCGCCGTCGTCGGCCACGCTCCCGGGCTGGCCGGTGGCGAGGTCCACGTCGAACCGCGCCGGGTCGACCCCGGCCGCGACCACCCGCACCGGTCGATCCGCGGGTGGGCGGGTCAGCCAGAACAACCCGAGACCGCCGACGCCGACCACCATCACCATCCCGAACAAGAACGCGCCGATCCCGCCGAACGCCAGCGCTGCGGTCGGGATCCGACGCGCGGGCATCGACAGCGGGGTGGTGGGCGCGATGGCGGGACGCGGC
>JBEBJC010001046.1:0-3157 GCA_040080105.1 Myxococcota bacterium | reverse complement strand
CGCCGGTGCCCACTCGCTCGAGCAGGGCGCGGCGGAGCGGGGCGGTGGCGGCGAACACCCGGCCGGCGCGGTCGGCGGCCTCCCACCCGAGCAGCGACGCGACCTCGCGCCCTCCCTCGTCCCGGCCCGAGGCGCACAACACCACCACCTCGACCCCGGCCGCCCCGGCGGCGGTCGCGAGCGTCGCCACCACCTCGGCCAGCAGCGGCCCGCCACCGATGGGCTCGTCGATCCACAGGCGCGGCGCGGACGCGAGCGCGCGGGTGAGCCCCGGCGATCCGACCCGCTCCAGCAGGCCCTCGAGCGCGTCGCCCTCGCGGACGCCGTCGATGGCGGCCACCGCCTCGCGCAACGCCCCGCGCAGGTCGTGCAGCTCCCCGTCGGCGGGCAGCGCGCGCCGCAGCGACAGGGCCCGGTCGATCGCGGCGAGGGTGCGGGCGGCGTCGGCCCGGTCCGGGATCGCCGCGAACGACGGCCACCGCTCGGGCTCGGCGTCGAGCAGCCGGCGCAGCACCAGCGCCACCGCGCGGCTCCCCACCACCGCCCGGCCGTCGCCGAACCGGTGCCACAGGCTGCGCAGCTCCTCTCCGAGCGGGACCACCTCGGGGTCGAACCCCCCGGGCGCGCCGCGCAGCCGGGCCTCTCGGTCGCGGGGCCCGCCGACCCACCACCGGGTGCCGCGCAGCGGCCGATCGCCCAGCGCCGCCCGGTGGTCGCGCGCGGTGCGGCCGAACAGCGCGGTGACGCTCACCTCAGGTGATCACGTTTCGGTCGCCGTGGTGGAACTCCACGTCCGCCTCGTCGAACTCCTTCTCGCCCACGCCGCCGGCGGTGGGGGTGAGTCCGACCACCGCGCCGCCCGTGCCGAACAGGGCTTCGTACGCGAACACCCGCCCGGTGTACTGGTTGTGTTGGCCCATCACCGCCGACCACCACCACATCGACTTGAAGTTCACCACCTTCGGGATGCGGATCTGGCGGTTGATCTCCCGCGACAGCTGCGCGGTGTCCTCGAGCCGCCCCTCGGCGAGGAACTCGAGGATCTTCCGGTTCCACTCGTCGTCCTTGAGCGAGTGGATCCGGTCTTCGGCCGGGTCGACGAAGTCGGTGAACAGCCGGTTCGACAACGTGCCGACCACGATCGCCACCGCGCGCTTGCCCTGCGCCAACACCGCGTCGCGGCACGCCTTGCCGAGCACGATCGTCTCGGCGCGGTCCGAGTACATGTTGCTCGACACGATCACCGCCGGGATCTCGTTTCCGGGGTCGAGCAGCTTCAGCGCGACCACGCTGCCGGTGTCGATCGGGAACCCGTGGTACGCGACGGTGCGCGAGTCGAGCCCGCGGGCGCCACACGCGGCGTGCAGCGCGTGGGCGAACTCCGAGTCGATGCGGAATTTGTACGGGATCGAGCCGAGGTCGTGGAACAGCTCGTCGACGTGGACCCACTCCGGCTGCGGATCCGCTTGGATCTGGTGCCCGATGATCGACGTCCACATCGTACTGTAGATCAGCAACAGATCGGGCTGCAGCGCGCGGATCTGGTCGCGCGCGTCGTCGAACGCCTGGCGCAGCCGGGTCCAGCCCGGGTTCCGCTCCGGACACAACAGCGGGTGGGGCAGTCCGGGGACCTGCAGCCCGTACACCACGCCAGGGGGGTCGGTCGGCTCGGTCGGGGTCACGGGGCCTCCATGTTCCAGCCCATCACCGCGTTGCCGGTGCCGATCACCGTGCCGTACGCATACAGCTCCGCGGGCCGGGTGGGGAACCCGAGCGCCGCGAGCAACCAGGTCAACGCCCCCGAGTCGGACTCGCTCACCGCGTGTTCGGTGAACTCGGGCATGATGTCCACCACCTCGCGGGTGCGCCCCTCGCGCAACATCCGGATCAGCCGCATGTCCCACAGGTACTGGTGGTGGTTCGTGACGTGCTCGCGCGACATGTCCTCGGGGATCGCCGACTCGCTCACGAAGTGGCGGTGGGACAGCGACTCGCTCGCCAGCAGCACCACCCGCTTGCCGCTCGCCTCGATCGCGCGCCGGGTGGCGGCGGCGAGCGCGAGCATGTGCTCCTGCATCACCTCGACCGAGTAGAACGCGGCCGACCGCTGAGAGCTGATCGACACGATCGGCTTGTCCCACGAGGGGTTCGTGAGGTGGCAGCTCACGATCGTGCCGTAGTCCACCCGGAAGTCGGGGTTGCGCATCATCTTGGTGACCAGGCCCGCCCCGGCCGCCTCGGCGCAGATCCGCTCCGCCAGCGGAACGTCCACGTCGAGCGCGTAGCGGTACCGGAACAGGTTCGGGAAGATCGGGTCGACCGACAGCGACTCGAACCGGGGCACCCCGAGGAAGTGGGTGCCCACGTAGGTCTGCCAGTGGGGCGAAAGCACCACGAGGGTGTCGTACTCGATCTTCGCGAGATCGGCGCGCATCCTCTCGTATCCCCACCGCAGCGTCTCCCACCCGCACTCGGCCCGCGGCTCGTTCTGGGGAGGGTTCTCCGCGTACACGAGGTGCGGCGGGTGAGGCGCGAGCGCCCCGTACACGATCGCGCCGGACGGGGTCCGGCGACCCTCGGTGGCTCCCATCAGCGACCTCCCGGCGGCAAGTAGCGCTTCCAGTCCCAGTACCAGCGGTCGCGGTCCGGATCCCACTCGTCCCACGTGGGGATCTGCTCGAGCTTCTGCAGGCGGTCCGGCGGGACGACGCCCGGGACGATGAACGCCTTCTGCCGGTGCAGCGGGTACGGGTTGCGCAGCGAGAACCCGAGCACGCCCAGCACCGCGCGCGCGATGTACCAGGTGGCCTGTGGGTTCCACCCGTGCGCGATCTTCACCACGATCCCGAGCCCGTCGGGGTAGTCCGGGTGAACCACCGCGAGGCCGAGCAGGCCGTCGGCCCCCTCCTTCGCGATGACCTTGCCTTCCCCGACCTTGAGCACGGTGGAGTCGAGGCGGTTGAACCCGCCGACGAGGTCGGGGTGGCGGACCATCGCCTCCCAGATCCAGTCCTCGTCGCGCACCCGGGCGAGCCCGGCGAACAGCACCGCGAGCTCGCTCACGGTGTTCGACACGGTCGGGAGACCGCACCCGTCGCGCGCGACCCGCAGCGGCTCCCAGCTCGGCCCGAGGAACCGCCGCAGCACGCGGATGTAC
>JBEBJC010000102.1:0-14199 GCA_040080105.1 Myxococcota bacterium | reverse complement strand
GGCGTGCTCTCCCGCTCGGGCACGCTGACCTACGAGGCCGTGGGTCAGCTGTCGGCGGTCGGCCTCGGGCAGTCCACCTGCGTGGGCATCGGCGGCGATCCGATCATCGGCACGAAGTACATCGACGTGCTGCGGATGTTCAACGCCGACGACGACACCGAGGCGGTGATCATGATCGGCGAGATCGGAGGCTCCGCCGAAGAAGAGGCGGCGGCGTGGATCAAGCAGAACATGACCAAGCCGGTCGTCTCGTTCATCGCCGGTGCAACTGCGCCTCCAGGGCGGCGGATGGGGCACGCGGGCGCGATCATCAGCGGCGGCCAGGGCACCGCGGAGTCGAAGTTCGCGGCGTTGCAGGACGCGGGCGTACACATCGTCCGCTCGCCGGCGCTGCTCGGCCGGAAGATGGCCGACGTGCTCCAGCACTGACAGAGAGTCAGATCGCGACGGTGCGGGGGGGGTGAGGCGGCAGGTGGCGCGCCAGCTCCCCCAGCCCGGCGATCGACCGCACACCTCCCGGTATCTCGGGCACGAGCCAGGCCGGCGCGTCCCCCGCGCGCCGGACCAGGTCGCGCACCGCGTCCCGTTGGGCCTTCGCGCGGGAGCGAGCCGCGTCCGGCAGCTCGGTGAGCGCTGCGACCGCGCCGGCCGAGCCGGGGAGCCCGTCGAGCGCCTCCTCCAACGCCGCGCGGGTCGGCCAGGGTCCGCGCGGCTCCGCCTGGACGCGGTTCACCAGGAACCCGGCGAAGCTCATCCCCCGCGCGCGCAGCTCGTCGAGGAACCCGAGCAGATCGTTTCGCTCCGGGGCGTTGGCGTCGGTGACGAGCCAGTACGTCGTGTCGGGCGACCGCAGCAGCTCCGCCACCCGCTCGCTCCGCTCCTTGAACCCCGCCGACATCCCCCCGATCAGCTCGAAGAACTCGCGGATCTCGCCGAGCACCCGCTCGCCGGCGAGGCGGCTCACCAGAGACAGGGCGCCGCGGGCCGCCGTGCCGCGCAGGCCCCCTGCGTCGGTGAGCAGCGCCAACATCGAGCGGTCGAGGATGCCGTGGATCCGCTCCGGCGCGCGGAAGAAGTCGACCACGTGTTGGGTCGGCGGGGTGTCGACCACGATGCGGTCGTATCCGCCCTCGATCGCGAGCTGGTGCAGCTTCTCCACCGCCATGTACTCGTGGCTCCCGGACAGCCGGGTGCTCACCGCGCGGTAGTAGCGGTTCGCGAGCAGGCGGTCGACCACCTCCGGCCCCGCGCGACGGCGGATCACCTCGTCCCACGTGCCCTTTCGGTCGAGCATCAACGCCCAGAGGCGCCCACCGGTGTCGGGCACCTCGCGGGGGACGTTGTCGAGCGTGCCGACCCCGAGGGCGTCGGCGAGCCGGCGCGCCGGATCGATCGTCAGCACCACCACCCGCTCGCCCGCCCGGGCGTACCCCACCGCCAGCGCGGCCGAGGTGGTGGTCTTTCCGGTGCCTCCGACGCCGCAACACACGGCGATCCGCGCGGTCATCGGCTACCCCCGAGCTGGGCCGCGAGGGCGGCGCCGATCGCGGCCACGTCGGTGGCGCGAGGCGCCGAGCACACGGTCGCCACGCCGAGCGGCGCCGCCCCGACCTGCAACGCCTGGAGCGCGCTGGCGTGTCGGTCGGCCCGGGCGTTGGCCTCGACCACCAGCTCGCGCAGCGGGGCCGCGCCCTCGAGGTGCTCGAGCGCCGCCAACACCGCGGCGGCGCCTGGAGGGGAGGGGATCGGCGGCGGCTCCACCGCGTTCGCGATCACCGCGGCCGGGGGGAACCCTTCGGCGACGAGCGCCCCGCACAGCTCGAGCGTCTCCTGCACCGGCAGCTCCTCCAGCAACGTGACCGCCACCGTGGCCGTGCGGGTGGGGTCGGACAGGAACCGATCGATCGTGTCGGCGAGGTCGTGGAACGGGCCCGCCCGCGTGATCTCGGACATCGTCCGCGCCGCTTGCAGCAGGGTCAGGCCGTGCCCGGTGGCTGGGGCGTCGAGGATCAGCACGTCGAACTGCGGGTCGGAGGGGTGGGGCTCGTTCAGCAGGTTCTCGATCTTGCCGAGCACCAGCAAGTCGTTCAGCCCCGGCACCGCGTCGACGAACGTGTCGACGAACCGGTTGTGCACCACGGAGCTGGCGAACGACGGCAGGCCGAGCTTCCGCCGCGCGAAGTCCCGGAGGCACTCGGAGACCGTGACCGACCACACGTCGACCCCGTGGGAGCCGCGGCGAAACGCGAAGCTCCGCCCACCGAGCCCGAGCTTCGGCGGCAGCGCGCTGTCTTGTCCGAGCTCGGCCACGCACACCCGCTTGCCGAGCCGCGCCGCCGCCACCCCGAGCGCGGCGGTGACGGTGGACCGACCCACCCCTCCCTTGCCGAGTACGGCCACCAGGCGATGATCGAGCAGGTTCACGCGGCAGGCTCGGCGTCGGGCTCGACCATCGTCGGCTGCTCGATCGCCGCCAACACGGAGCGGTACACCCGCGCCGACAGCAGCAGCTCCATGTGGCCGGCCTCGTCGACCCGCACCGCGTCGGCGGCGTGGGCCGGCACCGCGCTGTCGGACGGCACCACCACCGGGTCGTCGGTGGAGTACACACACGTACACGGCACCGGCGGGGGCCACAGGTCGTCGAGCACATGGGAGCCGTACCGGATCTCCTCCACCGCCCGCCCGCGCCCGAACACCGCGAGCCTCGTCCCGCGCCACGGGGTGGCGATCGTCACCAGCCGCCGGACCGCGTGTGGGCCGTGGTGGCGCAGGTACCACGCCACCACCAGGCCGCCGGTGGAGAACGCCACCACGTCGACCCGAGCGGCTCCGCTCGCGGCGCGCATCCGCCCGATCTCGGTCGCCAGGGCCTCGGCCTCACTCGCGAGTGTCCCGGCGCGGTCGAGCCGATCGATCGGGTACACCCAGGCGACGCCCCGCTTGCGCAGGTACAGCGCCAACGGCCACAAGCTCGCCCGGTTGAACGTCATCCCGGGCACGAGCACCACCGGCAGGCCTTTGTGGGAACTCGCGGAGTCCGACGGGGCGGGCCCCGACTTCGGCGTCGGCGCGCCCCACGCGAACCAGCCCAGCAGGCCGAGCACCATGCGCGCCCCGGCCTCGCGGCTGACCCGGGCCAGCACCACCGGGGTCAGCCCGATCGGGACGTTCCGATCCGCGGCCTGAACGGCGAACCCCACGACCGCCACGAGGTGGGTCCAGGCCAACATCGCGGCGGGCACGAGCAGCAGCCAGGTGGGGCTCAACCGGTCTCCCGCGGGCCTACTTGCCGAGGCCCGGCCGGGACCCTATATCGAGTCTCCGTCGCGGAGAGCACGATGCCGATCTACGAGTACGAGTGCGACGCCTGCGGACACCGGTTCGAGAAGAAGGTGTCGTTCGGCGCCGAGCCTCCTCCCTGCCCGAGCTGCGCGGCGGCCACGGTTCACAAGCGGATCAGCGCGTCGGGCTTCATCTTGAAGGGCGGCGGCTGGTACAAGGACCACTACGGCCTGAAGTCCGGGGACTCGGGCAAGTCGGGGGACTCGGGCAAGTCGGAGGGCGCGAGCGCCGACAAGAAGGCGGCCGACGCGAAGCCCGCCGAGTCCAAGCCGGCCGAGACCAAGGCCCCCGCGCCGAAGCCCGCCGCGTCGTCCGGCTCGTCCGAGTGAGCGCGGTCATCCTCGACGGGGCGGCGCGCGCCAAGGAATGGAACGGCGCGTTGGCCGCCGAGGTGCGGCGGATGGTGGCCACCCCAGGCGCGCGCCCGCCCGGCCTCGCGGTGGTCCTCGTCGGCTCCGACCCGGCGTCCCAGGTGTACGTGCGGCGGAAGGGCCAGGTCGCCGAGCGCCTCGGGTTCCACCACCGCCAGGTGGACTTGCCCGGTGACAGCTCGATCGCCGCGATCCGAGCCGCCGTCGACGAGCTGAACGCCGACGACGCGATCGACGGGATCCTGGTGCAGCTGCCCCTCCCGGGCGGGCTCGACGGGCGGGAGGTCACCGAGGGGATCGACCCGGCGAAGGACGTGGACGGCCTCACCACCGCGAACGCGGGCGCGCTGTCCCAGGGTCGGCCGCGGCTGGTCCCGTGTACACCCGCCGGGGTCATGCGCTTGCTGCGGGAGGCCGGGGTGGCGCTCGACGGGCTCCCGGCGGTGGTGCTGGGCCGGTCGAACCTGTTCGGGCGGCCGATGGCGCAGCTGCTCGAGCAGGCCAACGCGACGGTGACGGTGGCCCACTCCCGCACCCGTGACCTCCCCGGGGTGGTGCGCGGGGCGGAGCTGGTGATCGCGGCGGTCGGCCGGGCGGAGCTGGTGCGCGGCGACTGGGTCCGCGACGGGGCGGTCGTGGTGGATGTCGGCATCAACCGCCTCCCCGATGGCACCATCACCGGAGACGTAGCCTTCGCCGAGGTCGCGCCCCACGCCCGCGCGATCACCCCGGTCCCGGGCGGCGTCGGGCCCACGACCATCGCGATGTTGATGCACAACACGTTCGCCGCCGCCTCCGCGCGGCGAGGTGGGTCCGCTGCGTGATACGCTCCGATCGATGCCGGAGCGTGTCGCCAGCGCTGTGCTCGCCGAGCTGCTCGGAACGCTCGCCCACCCCGAGCGGATCCGGGCGGTCGAGGAGCTCCGCAACGGCGAGCTCGACGTGAACACGCTGTGTGAGCGGGTCGGCACGGCGCACGCGAAGATGAGCCAACACCTCGCGAAGCTCCGCGCCCTGCGGCTGGTCGCCGTCCGGCGCGACGGGCGGCACGTGTACTACCACCTCACCGATCCCGCCCTCGCGACGTGGCTGCGGGACGGGTTGGCGATCGCCCACAGCGAGGTGGCGAACGCCGAGCAGGTGCGGTTCGCGCTGGACGAGGCCCGCGACGCCTGGACCCAGGAGTAGGCCCCACGGCGGGTGACAGGGGTGGAGGGTCACCATCTGTCATTCCGTTCGCGCGTGCGCATGTTCAATAGTAGACACATTCAACTATTTGAACATGTCACCCCGGAGGGAAGATGCCGAGTCCCGTTCACCCTGCGCCGCACGTCTCCCACACGACCGACCCGCACACGGCCTGAGAGGACCACGTGAACAAGATCGGTTTGGACATGCGAGATCTGTCCGCCTCGGTGGTGGTGTTCCTGGTGGCGCTCCCTCTGTGTATGGGGGTGGCGGTCGCGTCCGGGGTGCCACCGGCGCTGGGCCTCGTGACCGGGATCGTCGGTGGGCTCGTGGTCGGCGCGCTCGCGGGCTCGCCGCTGCAGGTGAGCGGCCCGGCGGCCGGCCTCACCGTGCTGGTGTACGGCCTGGTCGAGCAGCACGGGATCGCCGCGCTGGGCCCGATCGTGCTGCTCGCCGGGGCGATGCAGGTCGGCGCCGGGCTGCTCGGCGTCGGTCGGTGGTTCCGCGCGGTCTCCCCGGCGGTGATCCAGGGGATGCTCGCCGGGATCGGCGTGCTGATCCTCGCCAGCCAGGTCCACGTGATGGTCGACGACAAGCCGAAGGGGCATGGGCTCGACAACCTGCTGACCATCCCGGGCGCGGTCGCCCGCGGCCTGTTCCCGCTCGAGGGCACGAGCCACCACTTCGCCGCGTGGCTCGGCGCCGCGACGGTGGTGTTGTTGGTGGTGTGGTCGAAGTGGCGGCCGGCGGCGCTGAAGTCGGTGCCGGCGGCGCTGGTCGCGGTCGGTCTCGCCACCGCCGCCGCGCTCGCGTTGTCCCTGCCCATCCGGTACGTCGCGATCCCCGACCACCTGATCGGCGCGCTCAACGTCCCGACGCTCGAGTCGTTCACCGAGGGTTGGCGCACGCTGCTCGGCGCGGCGTTGGGGGTCGCGGTGATCGCCTCGGCCGAGTCGCTGTTGTGCGCGTCGGCGGTCGACCGGCTCCACCACGGGCCGCGCACGAACTACGACCGTGAGCTGGTGGCCCAGGGCGTGGGCAACGTGGTGTGTGGGGCGGTGGGCGCGCTCCCGCTGACCGGCGTGATCGTCCGGTCCACCGCCAACGTCGAGGCCGGGGGACGGACCCGCTGGTCGGCGGTGCTGCACGGCGCGTGGCTGCTGCTGCTGGTCGCGGCGCTCCCGTTCGTGCTGGAGTGGATCCCGACCACCGCGCTCGCGGCCGTGCTCGTGTTCACCGGCGCGAAGCTCGCCGACCCGCGCCAGTTCGTGACCTTGTGGCGCGAGGACAGGGTGGAGGCGGGGATCTTCGCCCTCACTGCGATCACGATCGTCGCGACCGACCTGCTGGTGGGGGTGGGCGTGGGGGTCGCCGCGGCGCTCGCGCGCACCCTGTACCTGACCACGCGGCTCGACGCCCGGGTGGTGGAGTCGCCGGCGCTGATCGAGGTGCACCTGTCGGGCGTCGCCACGTTCCTGTCGATCCCGACCCTCGCGAGCACGCTCGAGCACCTGCCGACCGATCGGCCGGTGCGGGTGTACACCAACGGCGTGTCGATGTTCGACCCTGGCGCTCGCGACTTCGTGGACGGCTGGGTGCGCCAGCACGCAGCTCGCGGCGGCCAGGTGTCGCTCGGAGCGACGCCCCTCGACCGAGCGGCGTGACCGTCAGGTGAAGGCCTGGATCCCGGTCAACCACCGCCCGAGCACCAGGTTGTGGATGTCGTGGGTCCCCTCGTAGGTCTTCACCGACTCGAGGTTCGCCATGTGGCGCATCACCGGGTACTCGCCGAGGATGCCGTTCGCGCCGTGCACGTCGCGGGCCACCCTGCAGATCTCGAGCGCGATGTCCACGTTGTTCATCTTCGCGAGGCTGACCATCTCGGGGGTCAGGGTGCCCTCGTCCTTCATCCGCCCGAGCCGCCACGCGAGCAGCTGGCCCTTGGTGATCTCGCGCAACATCCACGCGAGCTTGTTCTGCACCAGCTGGAAGCTCGCGATCGGCCGGTCGAACTGGATGCGGGTCTTGCTGTACTCGGTCGCCGAGTGCAGCGATCCCATCGCCGCGCCGAGCGCGCCCCACGCGATGCCGAACCGCGCGTTGTTGAGGCAGGACAGGGGACCCTTGAGGCCCTTCACGCCCGGCAACAGGTTCTCCTTCGGCAGGCGGACGTCCTGGAACACCAGCTCGCTCGTGACGCTGGCCCGCAGGCTGTGCTTGCCGGTCATCTCGGGGGCGGTGAACCCCTCCATCCCGCGTTCGACCAGGAACCCGTGGATCTCACCGTCGAGCTTCGCCCACACCACCGCCACGTCGGCGAGAGTGCCGTTGGTGATCCACATCTTCGCGCCGTTGAGGAGGTAGTAGCTCCCCTTGTCTTCGGCGCGGGTCAACATGCCGCTCGGGTTGCTGCCGTGGTCGGGCTCGGTGAGCCCGAAGCATCCGATGGCCTCGCCGCGCGCCAGCCGGGGCAGCCACTTCTGCTTCTGCTCCTCGGTCCCGTACGCGCGGATCGGGAACATCACGAGCGAGCCCTGCACGCTGCAGAACGACCGGATCGCCGAGTCGCCGCGCTCGAGCTCCTGGCAGATCAAGCCGTACGACACGTTGTTCAGGCCGGGACACTCGTACCCCGACAGGTTCGCGCCGAGGAACCCCATCTCGCCCATCTGGCGGGCCAGGTGCATCGGAAACGTGCCGTCTTGGTAGTGTCGCTCGATGATCGGCAACACCTGATCGTCGACCCACGCGCGCACCGTGTCGCGGATCGCCTTCTCTTCGTCGGACAGCAGGTCGTCGATGCGGTAGAAGTCGACGCCGTTGAACGGAGACATCGCGGACCTCGGGGAAGTCGCGGTCCGTAACGTGCCGGCCCGCCCTCGGCGATGGGCCCGCCTCGTCGAGAGGTGCGGCCCGGGCGATCGTCGGGCTACAACGAACCGACCCACCTCGGAGCTCCCCATGACCCTGGTTCGGATCGCGGCGTTGTCCGCGCTCGTCGCGTGTGACGGGCCAACGTCGTCCACCCCGGACGACGACACCGGCACCCCGCTCGGCAACAGCGCCGCCCCCGACACCTACGGGGAGCCGGGGGAGTGGCACGCGGGCACGTTCTCGCGCACGATCATCGGCTCCGACGGGCTGCCGCTCACGCTGCAGGTGTGGTACCCGTCGACCCAAGCCGGAGCTTCACCGGTCACCTACGACGGGCTGTTGCTCGGCGACGCCTACGAAGGGGTCACCCCCGACTGCGCGGTGAATCACCCCGTGTTGGCGTTCAGCCACGGACATGGCGGGGTGCGCTACCAATCGCCGTTCTTCACCGAGCACCTCGCGACCCACGGCTGGGTGGTCGTGGCCCCCGATCATCGGGGGAACACGTTCCTCGACGACTCGGGAGACGTGTTGGAGCTGATGGTGCGCCGGCCGGTGGACCTCGCGGACGCGTTCGACGCGCTCGCCTCCGACCCCACCGTCGGCCAGTGTGTCACCGCCGCCGACGGGTACGCGGTCGCCGGGCACTCGTTCGGGGGGTACACCGCGTTCGTCGACGCCGGCGCGACCATCAACCTGCCGCCGGGCGCGGTGCACGACGAGCGGGTGTGGGCGGTCCTCGCGTTCGCACCGTGGGACGGAGCCGGTGTGCTCACCGACGGCACCAAGGAGCTGAAGGTGCCCACGATGGTGCTCACCGGCGCGCTCGACGAGACCACGCCGATCGAGCAGGTCCGCGCGCTGTGGGATCCGATCGTGATCGCCCCCCGGTGGCTCGGGGTGTTCGGCGAGGCCGGGCACTACAGCTTCTCGCCGGTCGCGTGCCTGGTGAACGACGGCGACGGCTGCGGCGACGGGTTCCTCGACTCCCCGACGTTCACCCGGCTGGTGAACACCGCGACGCTCGCGTTCCTCCTCGAGCTGCGGGGGGTCCCTGGCGCCGAGGACGCGATCCCGACCGACGCGCCCGAGATCACGTGGGAGCAATGACGCGCCGGGCTCAGGTCCCGGGGGTGCCGTAGTCCACGCCGGTCGTGGCCCCGGTGTCCGCGGTGTCGCCGCTGTCGGTCGAGATCACGCCGTACAACGTCCCCATCGACCCGGTGTCGCCGGTGGTCCCGGTGGTGACCACGACCCCGTACAGCGGCTGGGGCGTGGTGGTGGTGTCGGCGGTGTCGCCGGTGGGGGTCGAGTCGGACTTGTCGCCGCCCACACAGCCCCACAGGCCGAGCGCGAGCAGGGCGGCAGCGGCGGAGCGCGAGCGGCGCCCGAGCCGCCCGCCGCAGTGCGGGCAGATCGAGTCGTCGAGGTGGACGTGACACGCACACGAAGGGCAAGGATGCATCTGCCGACGATAGCCGGCGCCCGGCGTCGCCCGCCACTCATCCCCGGAGGAGGACCACCCGATCGGCCGCCCGCGCCCAGCTCTCCAGCGTCTGCGCCGCCGACACCGGGAGCCCTGGCGACCGCCGTCGCAGCAGATCGAGCGCCTCGTCGACGGAGTGGTACCGGAGCCACCGGACCAGCCCCTTGCGTTCGAGCTTGTACCGATCCACCACGTCGCGCGCGACACACCGGCCGAGGCGCTCGAGCTGGAACCGCTCCCACGGGGTGACCCCGTCGGGCGGGACCACCACCTCCAGGTCCGAGCTCACCCACACCGGCGGCAGCGGCGCCGACCCCGTCCGCGCCCACCGCTTGCCGTCGGGGCTGGCGGCGAACACCCCGGGCGCGCGGCGCACCAGGCCGAACCGCTCGAGCTTCCCGAGCAGACGGCCGAGCTGTTGCACCTCGACCGCGTCGAACCCGTCCCGGTCGTACGCCCGGACCTGCTCCCCTTCGAACGCCGGGTACATCGGCCCGCGGGGCCCCTGCCACGACGGGAACAACACGTCGCGGTGCTGCTCGAACAGCAGGTCCGCGAACACGACCTCGTCGACGGCACCGTCACCGGCCGCTGCCAGCGCGGCGCGCACCGCGGGGACGGCCGGGTGGAGGTCGGCCTCGACCAGCCGGTGCACCAGGTGGTCGACCGCGTCCTCGGTGGTGCCCGCCAAGGTGGCGTCGAGACCGAGGTCGAGCTGGAGCCGCCGGTCGACCGGGTCGAGCGACACCACGCCCAGACCTTCGAGCCCGCGCAGCGCCCGCCCCCACCGCGGATCGTCCTCGAGCGCGGCGAGCGGCGGGACCCCGAGGTGCTCCGCCAGCCGGCGCCGGTCGGCGGCGGTGATCGGGCCCGTGAGCGTCCGCTTGGGCTCGACCGACTCGATCGCGGCGGCGAGCGACGCGAGGTCGTGCAGCAGCGCGATCGGCCCCGGGCGCGGCTCGGACAGGTCGTCCGTCGGGTCCATCGCCGCCTCGGTGAAGTCGTACGGCACCGCGGGCGGCGGTGGGAGGTCGGGGTTCACCCCGTACCGGTCGTCGGACCGCCGCTCCAGCATCCCCGCCCCGAGCAGCTCGCGCACGGCGGCTCGGTCCCCCTCGGGATCCCACGCCGACCACGGGTTCACCCACCCGTCGATCGCGTGGCGCCCGATCACGTGCAGCAGCCGACGCGCCCCGCGCGACAGGCCCGCGATCCGCTCCTCCAGCTCGGACTGCGCGGCGGCGGCCTCGGCGGCGGTGCGTCGCCGGTACCGGATCGACACCTCGAGCCCGGCCCGCGCCAACGCCGACACCCCGTCCCGATCGAACGACGCGGCCACTTGGCGCGAGGTGGGGTCGAGCTCGGCGACCACGTGGCCGGCGAGGGGGAACGCGCGCTCGATCTCGACCCACAGCGCCGGGTCGGACACGGTGAGGACCGAGGGCGTCACGCGGCGGGCTCGATGTGGTACGGGTAGCCCTGCTCGGTCAGGAACAGCTGGCGTCGCTCCGAGAACTCCTGCTCGCGCGAGTCGGCGGTGACCACGGTGTAGAACACCGCCTGGTTGTCGCCGGTCTTGGCCCGCAGCACCCGGCCCACCCGCTGCGCCTCCTCTTGTCGGCTGCCCCAGGTGCCCGAGATCTGGATCGCCACGCTCGCCGACGGCAGGTCGATCGCGAAGTTCCCGACCTTGGACAACGCCAGCACCCGCAGCTCTCCGCGGCGGAACGCGCCGAACAACCGCTCCCGCTCGGCCGCCGGAGTCTCGCCCGAGACGACCGGGATCCCGAACTTCCGCGCCACGAACGCGAGCTGCTCGAGGTAGGTCCCGAGCAGCAACACCTGGGCGTCGGCGTGGCGTTCGAGCAACCGCTCGACCACCGTGGCTTTCCGAGCGTTCGTCGCAGCGATCTTGAACCGCTCGGTCGCGCCGGCGGCGGCGTACTTCACCCGGTCGGCGTCCGGCAGCGGCACCCGGAGCTCCACACACCGCGCGCTCGCGATCCACCCCTGGTGCTCGAGCGTCTTCCACGGCAGATCGAACCGCTTCGGCCCGACCAGCGCGAACACCTCGGTCTCGAGGCCGTCCTCGCGGACCAGCGTCGCGGTCAGCCCCAGCCGTCGCCGCGCCTGGAGTTGGGCCGCCTCGCGGAAGATCGGCGCGGGGAGCAGGTGGACCTCGTCGTAGATCACCAGCCCCCAGTTCGCTTGGTGGAACAGGCCGAAGTGGGCAGGTTCGGCCATCTTCCGCGTCTTGTAGGTCAGCAGCTGGTACGTGGTGAGGGTGACCGGCCGGATCTCGCGTCGCTCGGCGCTGTACTCCCCGACCTGATCCTCGCCCAACGTGGTCCGGGCCAGGATCTCGCGCTTCCACTGCTGGAGCGCGGTGTGCCCGGTGCACAGGATCAGCGTGCGCATCCCGAGCCGCACCATCGCGCCGACCCCCACCAGCGTCTTGCCCGCGCCACACGGCAGCACGATCACCCCGCACCCGGCTCCGGGGCCCCCGTGGAACGCGTCGATCGCCTCGACCTGGTACTCGCGCAGCGACCACGGGCTCCCATCCGGCAACGTCGGAGACAGGCGCATCGTGAGCGGGTCGCCGTCGTCGAAGCCCGCGAGATCCTGCACCGGGTGGCCGAGGCCGGTCAGCACCTGCTTCAGGTCCCCCCGGCGCCGCGGCGACACCCGGATCCCGCCGTGAACCTTGGGCCCGAGCAGGTCCTGGGCCGCGGCGATCGACCGGACCTCGTCGAGGATCACCGGCTCGTCGGCCTCGAGCACCAGCCACTCGCCGTCGCGCACCAGGCGGATCTGGCCGTACCGCGCCATCTTGGAGCGGATGGTGTCGGTGACCACCGCAGGCACGGGGTACTTCGCGAGCTGCGCCAGCTGCGCCGTCACCTGATCGGCGGTGTGGCCGGCCGCCGCGGCGTTCCACAGCGACAGCGGGGTGATCCGCCAGGTGTGGATGTACTCGGGAGATTTGACCAGTTCAGCGAAACCGAGCAGGATGTCCCGCGCCTGTTCGTAGCGAGGGGAGTGGGTCTCGAGCAGCAGCGTGTGGTCGGATTGCACCACCAGCGGGTTGTCGGGCACGTACGACATCGAGTTTTCCTAGCACGGCGTGGTACGGTACCGGCGTGTGGGTGTGGATCTCTGCGACAACCGCCTGGGCCGACTGCGCGTTCCGGGCCGACACCTCCGACTTGGCCCGGGTGCTCTCCGCGGCCGAGGCGGCGTACGTCACGCTCGACCCGAGTGAGTTCGAGCGGGCGATGACCGAGCTCGACTACGTGGTGCCGTGCCTCGACGAGCCGGTGTCTCCGGCCGACGCGGCCCACCTGCACCGGCTGCGCGGGATCGGCCGGTTCGTCGAGGGCGACGCGGAGGGGGCATTGGCGGCGCTCGCCGCGGCCCGCACCCTCGAGCCGGCCTACGTGTTCCCAGCCGAGGTGTTCCCGCCGGAGTACGAGCTGCGCCGCCTGTACGAGGCGCTGCCGGCGGAAGCGGGCGAGACGGCTCGGCTGCCGCGGGCGAGGGGAGGGCAGCTCCTGCTCGACGGGGTGGTGAGCCAGCGGCGCCCGGTCGAGCGGCCGGTGGTGTTCCAGTGGGTCGACGAGCAGGGGGCGGTGCGGGGCACCTCGTACCTCGGGCCCGACCTGCCGGTGCCGAGCTACCCGGGGGTGCGCCGCCAGCGGACCGCGCTGCTGCTGACCGGCGCCCTCACCGCGGGCCTCGCGGCGGCGAGCTACGGCGTCGCCTGGTCGGCCGCGGGATCCCTCGTGCCGCCCGAGCCCGGGTGGGACGACGCCGACCTCCGTTCGGTCCAGCGCCGGGCGAACACCTTCACCGGGGTGAGCCTGGGGTTGTCGATCGCGGCGGCCGGGCAGGTCGGGTTCGCGCTGTTCGGTGAGGCCAAGTGACGGAGGCCCGCGGCGTCGACGCGGTCGAGCCCGGGCGGGTGTACGACCGGTGGATCGTGCTCGACCGGATCGGCCAGGGCGGCACCGCCTCGGTGTATCGGGTCCGCCACCTGGACCTCGGTCTGGTGGCGGCGCTGAAGGTCGTCGCGACGCCCTCGCGGGCGCTGATCGACCGCCTGCGCCTCGAGGGGCGGGTGATGTCGCGGATCCGGCACCCGAACATCGTGGGCGTGCGCGACGTGCTCGACGTAGAGGGCGCGCCCGGGCTGCTGATGGACTGGATCGCCGGCCCGACCCTCGACTCCCTCCTCGGCGGTCCTCCGCTCGGGCGCCTCGCGCTCGACCAGATCGACGCGCTCGCGCGCGGGATCCTGCGCGGGATGATCGCGGTGCACGAGGCCGGGCTGATCCACCGCGACCTGAAGCCGAGCAACATCCTGGTGGCGGTCGAAGACGGCGCGCTGGTGGCGAAGGTCGCCGACTTCGGCCTCGCCAAGGACCTCGTCGCCGGCCCGAACACCACCCGGACCGGGATGATGTTCGGCACCCCGTCGTACATGTCCCCCGAGCAGATCCGCGACCCGAAGACGGTCGACGTTCGCTCCGACGTGTTCTCGCTCGGGGTGGTGCTGTACGAGCTGGTCACCGGAGCCCGCGCGTTCCCGGGTGACGACATCCTCGACGTGTTGACCCGGGTGGCGGAGGTCGCCTGTCCGCCGGTGCGGACCCTCCGCCCCGACGTGCCCGAGCGGATGGCGCGGGCGATCTCGTTGGCGATGCAGGCGAGGCGCGAGGACCGCCCCTCCTCGTGTGCGGAGCTGCTCGGGCTGTGGATCGGCGACGCCGAGGCTGCCGTGCCGACCTACACCCCGTCGTTCGTCGCGCACGTGGCGGCGATGGCGTCGAAGCCACCGCCGAGCCCGGTGCCCTTCGGCGCCACCGCGGCGGTCGGGGACACGGTCTCGGAGGCTCCCCCGGGCCGGCGGTCGGGGCGGGGGTGGTTCGTCGC
>JBEBJC010001045.1:0-3161 GCA_040080105.1 Myxococcota bacterium | reverse complement strand
ACCAAGCACGGGTTTTCCGTGCCGCTCACGGGAGTCCCGTGTTCGAGCCCGGGTCGACGTCGGCCGGACCGTGATCCCGTCCTGGCACCGAACTTGCTTTCGGCGCGCCGGGAGGGACGGTGGACGGGTTCCAGGCCGGGTGGACGATCGCGGTGTTGGCGGTGGTGGTCGGGCTGCTGGTGTTCTCGTCCCTCGGCGCCGACGCGGTGCTGCTGGGCGGGGTGGTCGCCCTGCTCGTCGGTGGGGTGCTCGACACCAAGACCGCGATCTCGGGGTTCGCGAACGAGGGGATGTTGACCGTCGGCGCGCTGTTCGTGGTCGCCGCCGGGGTCCGCCAGACCGGGGCGATGTCGCGCCTCGCCGGCGTGTTGCTCGGCCGCTCGCGCACCGTGACCATCGGGCTGCTGCGGCTGACGCTGCCGGTCGCGGCGATGTCGGCGTTCCTGAACAACACCCCGATCGTCGCGGCGCTGCTGCCGGCGGTGACCGAGTGGACCCGGCGCAACAACCAGCCGGCGTCGAAGTTCCTGATCCCGCTGTCGTACGCCACGATCCTCGGCGGGACCATGACCCTGATCGGCACCAGCACGAACCTGGTGGTCACGGGGCTGATCGAGAAGAACCTGGCCACCCACCCAGGCCTGGTGCAGCTCGGGATCTTCGACATCGCCCCGATCGGCCTGCCGCTCGCGATCGTGGGGTGCCTCGCGCTGGTGGTGTTCGCGCCGCGGCTGCTGCCCGACCGGCGCCCGGCGGTGAGCGCGTCGGACGACCCGCGGATGTACACCTCCGAGTTCCTGGTGGTGGCGGGCTCGGGCCTGGTCGGCGCGACGATCGAACAAGCCGGGCTGCGGCACCTCCCCGGCGCGTTCCTGGCCGAGCTCGACCGGGGGAACACCGTGCTGCCGGCGGTCGAGCCGTCGACCCGGCTCGAGGGAGGGGACCGGCTGGTGTTCGTCGGCCCGCGCGAGTCGGTGGTCGACCTGCAGCGGATCTCCGGGCTGGTCCCCGCGCCGATCGCGACGTTCGGGCAACAGGGCTCCGACCGGTGCCTGATCGAGGCGGTGGTGGCGCAGGGGAACCCGCTGGTGGGCCGGTCGATCCGGGACGGCGAGTTCCGGGCGAACTACCACGCGGTGGTGGTCGCGGTCGCCCGCGACGGGCAGCGGGTGGGCGGCAAGATCGGCGACATCGTGCTCGAGGCCGGAGACGTGCTGCTGCTCGAGTCGACCCCGACCTGGGTCGAAGACCAGCGCAACCGGCGCGACTTCTACCTGGTGAGTGAGGTGGCGGACTCCGGGCGGTTCCGGCACGAGCGGGCGTGGGTGTCGCTGCTGATCCTGGTCGGGATGGTGCTCGCGGCGGCGACCGAGTTCTCGTCGATGTTCCAGGCGTCGGTGGTCGCGGCGGCGGCGATGATCGGCACCGGGTGCCTCACCGGCGCCGACGCGCGGCGGTCGATCGAGTGGCCGGTGGTGATCGCGATCGCCGCCGCGTTCGGGCTGGGGGAGGGGATCCGGGTGTCCGGCACCGACCGCCTGTTGGCCGAGTCGATCGTGTCGTTGGGCGCCGACGGCCCGTGGACCGCGATGATCGCGATGTACGTCGGCACGGCGCTGCTCACCGAGCTCGTCACCAACAACGCCGCCGCCGCGCTGATGTTCCCGTTCGGGCTGTCGCTGGCGGCGCGGCTCGGGGTGTCGCCGATGCCGTTCTGCGTGGCGGTGATGTTCGCGGCGTCGGCCAGCTTCGCCACCCCGATCGGGTACCAGACGAACCTGATGGTGTACGGCCCCGGCGGGTACCGGTTCTCCGACTTCTTCAAGGTGGGCATCCCGCTGCAGATCGCCGCCGGCGTGGTCACCTGCGCGCTGATCCCGCTGGTGTTCCCGTTCTGACGCCCCACTGGCGCACGAGCTCGCCCATCACCTGCAGCATCTCGGGGCGAGCGGCGTCGATCCACGCCGCCAGGGGCTCACACGCCGGGTCGTCGCGCACCCGCCGCCGGAGCTCCTCGGGGTCGGGTTCGGCCGCGAGCAGCTCGAGCAGCGCCGCCTGCGCCTCGGCCCACGCCTCGTCGGTCACTCGGCCCCCAGCACCGCGCGCAGGTGATCGAAGTCGCGCGCGAACGACTCGGCGGCGCGGTGCGCGTCGAACGAGGTGGCGATCCGCTCCACGAACACCACCTCACACGCCGGCACCCGGGGCAACACCGCCGCCAGCCGGTCCCACACGGGCTCCGGTACGTCGTCGTCGTGGGTGTCGCGCCGCACGCCGGCGCGCCACGAGCCGCCCGAGACGTGCATCACCCGCACCCGGTCGAGCGGCCACCGAGCCAGCAGCGCCTCGGGCTCGAGCCCGAAGTTCACCTCCTGGCACCACAGGTTGTGCAGGTCGAGGTGCACGAACCCGTCGACCGCGTCGAGCAGCTCGGCGACGAACGGCCCCTGGTCGAGGGCGTCTGCGGCCGAGGTCGCGAGCGCCAGGTTCTCGAGCCCGACCGGGCACCCCGCGGCGTCGCGCAGGCGGCGGAGGTTGTCCTGGCCGATCCGAACCGTGTCGCGGGTCCGCGGGCACGGCAACGGGGCGCCGTCGACGAACGGCCCGCCGAGGAACCAGCCGAAGTGCTCCGACAGGTGGCGGTACGGGCGCGGGTCGGCGCGCAGCTGCGCGAGCCAGCCCCGCTGGTGGTCCGTCCGCCCGGCCGACAGCGGCGAGTACCCGATCGCGTGCCCGTACAGGCGCCCTGCGGCCCCGAACGCGTCGAGCGCCGCCCCGATCGACGCCGGCACCCCCCCGAACCCGGCGTCGACGGTCCACTCCACCGCCTCGACCCGCCCAGCGGCGAGCGCGGGGCCGACCGCGGCGCCGAACTGCGGGTGCACCGCCCACGACACGCCGGCGGCCGGCCTCATCCCCGCCCGCAGGCCCTACAGCCGACCTCGATCGGCTCCTCCGGCAACACCACCTTCGGCACGTCGAGCTCCGGGATGTGGCCGGGGTTCCGCGGCGGGCGCGCCGGCTCGGACAGCTCGGGGATCGGGTGCCGGACGGGCGCGCGAACCTGCACCGGCGGCACGATCGGAGCGACGACCTCCGGGATCGGCTCGGTGATCACCCGGACGGGCTCGGAGACCACCCGGACCGGCGCGGGGGCGGGT
>JBEBJC010001044.1:0-3163 GCA_040080105.1 Myxococcota bacterium | reverse complement strand
ACACCAGGTCGCCTCGGGCATGGAGGGCGCGCCCCAGCCACTCCTCGGCGTTCTCCCACCGCTCCAGCGCGACCCCCAGCGCAGCGCCGATCGCGCCGAACAGCTCCGCGCGCCCGACGACGTGCGCGCACGGAACGACGACCGCGGGGCGCGCAGCCTCGTGCGCGAGGGTGGTCTTGCCGACGCCTCCTGGGCCCACCACCGAGACCAACCCCGGAGCCGCGAGCGCCCCGCGCAGCGCGTCGAGCTCCGCTCGCCGGCCCACCAGGCGGGTCGCGGGGGGTTCGCTCCGCGAGGGGAGCGGGGCGAACCGGTACCCGCCGCGGTTGGTGAGCAGGTGATCGGGGCGGGCCGGATCCCGCTCGACCCGCTTGCGCAGCGCCAGCATCGCCTTGTCGACCGCGCGGGACTGCACCCGCTCGCTGTAGCCGAACGCCTCGCAGAGGATCCGGCTCCGCGCGAGGTCCTCGCCGGGCCGCGCCGCCAGGTACGCCAGCAGAGCGACCTCACGGGGCGACAGTACCTCCGACCCCGGCTCGATTCGTCCGGAGCGGGTGTCGACCCTGCAGACCGTGAGCTGCAGCCACGTCGGCTGCCCGCCAGCGTCCGATGGAGCCATGAGGCCCCGTACCGCGGGCGCGGATCGGCGCCCACCCCCCCGAACCGGTCCGTGTCGAGTCCTCACGATCCTCGGACACGACCCGCCTCGCGGCATACCGTAGGTGGTGGAGGGGAAGTGCTCACCTGGCTCTCACTCGCGGGCTGCGCCGAGCCGCCCGGCCTGGTCCTGGTCGCCGCTCGACACGGGCACCGCGAGGTGTGGTGGTCCGACGGGCAGCATTCGACCCGACTCGAGCGGTTCCCCTCACCCGAGGTGGTCGTCGGGACCCAAGTGTCCTCCGATGGGCGGTGGGCCTACGTGTGGCACCGCCCCGACCACCAGGCCCAGCGGGTATCGGTGTACGACGTCGCCGCGCGGGAGCGGATCAGCACGTTCACCCCCGGGTACGGCGGGGAGCTGCGGTTCGACACCGCGGGTGACCTGGTGCACACCTGGGGCTGCGGCACGTCGTGCGCCAACCTCCGGGTGTACGACCGCGCGGGACGAATCCGCACCGAGCGGTTCGCTGCGCGGATCGACGTGTCGCCCGACGGCGACCACGCAGTGTACGCCCCCGACGTGTTGGGCCCGAGCGACACCGTGGTGTGGCAGGACCTGACCTGCGGCGAGATCGTGAACGAGGCGTCCCCGTGGCGCCTGTGGGAGTGGTCACCGCGCGAGGTGACCTGGGGAGCGGACCAGATCGAGCTCGCGCTGGAAGGCGACGGCGTCGGGTCGCTGCTGTTGGATCGCGGAGGGGGTGTCGGCTGGCGGGGAGACGAGCCTGGCTCCCGCGGGCCGACCGTAGCCGTCCCCGGAGCGGCGGCGGCAGTCCTCCAGCCCGTCGCCGCCCACGGCACCCGGCTGGAGGTGGATCGGACCGACGGGTTCGCCGCCGGGGCCTCGGTGTTGATCGTGCGGATGGGCCCCCGGTCGGTCACCCGCGCGCGGCTGGCGAGCGTCGAGCCCGGGGCGCTGCTCCTGGAGCAGTGCCTCGAGGAGCGGATCGAGCCGCCCGGAGTGCAAGTGGTGCAGATCGTGGAGGCCCAGGAGCTGGTGGTGCCGGGGAAGTGGGAGGTGCCCCGGTGGGATGGCCTGGTGGGGGGTGTGGCGGCGTTCTCGGCCGGTCGGCTGACGGTGGCGGCCGAGATCGACGCCGACGACGTGGGCCCGCCCGGCCCCGCGGGCGCGTCGGGCGGGCTCGTGTTCGTCGACGCGCAGGAGATCGTGGGTGGCGGCAGCATCCACGCCCGCGGCACCGGGGACGGGGGCACGTTGTGGCTCGACGCGCCGATCGTCGACGTTCGGCTCGACGCGACCGGGGGCGTCGACGCGGCGCCCGGGCAGCTGCTGCGGCTCCCGCGCCGGTGATGGGCGGCGCGATGCGACCCGGGCTCGTCGATCGCCACGGATCGCGTAAGATGGCGCGATGATTGCTGTCGTACGTCCAGCCAGCGTCCTCGACGCGGAGTCGATCGCCCGGGTGCACCTGTCGTCGAGTGACGAGGCGTACTCCCCACTCGCCGGGCGATGGCCCACCGTCAGCGTCGACGAGCGCCGGGCCAGCTGGGAGAAGTGGCTCGGCGAAGGCGCGCGCGTGTTCGTGGCGGAGGCCGACGGGGCGGTGGTCGGGTTCGCCTCAGGTGGGGGCGCGCGGCGGCTGGACCTGGGCGCGGACGTAGAGCTGACCGTGATCCACGTGCGCCCGGAGAATCGCGGCCAAGGGGTGGGCGCCGCGCTGTGGAACGCCACGTGTGACGACATCCGCGGGCCCGAGCTGAAGTCGATGATCGTGCGCACCCTCGCCGCCCTGCGGGTGAACGCGTTCTACCAGCGCAACGGCGGGATCGAGGTCGCGCGCGAATCGAAGGACTTCTACGGCGCCCGCCGCGACGAGGTGACCTACCGGTGGGGCCGCGGCGCCTCCCACCGCTGAGCGTCACCCCAGGACCGCGACCGCCGCCCGCAGGGTGAGCGCGGCCAGCACCGCCGAAGACGCGACGAACAGCCCGAACCGGACCTCGATCTTGTTCACCGTGGCCTGGACCAGGCTGTGCACGACCCTGAGCCCCACGTAGGCCCACGCCAGCGCGCCGTCGACGCCCGGGGAGGTGCTCACCAGCGCGAGCACCACGCCGATCGCGTAGAACAGGGTCGGCATCTCCATCAAGTGGTTGTAGTTGTCGGCCTTCCACCGAACCCGCGGCGGGAGCAACGCCATCTGCTCCCCGCGGGGCGCGTTCGGATCCATCGGCATCTTCGCGGCGAAGATCGCAGGGATGCGCGTGGCGTACATCCACGTGAACATCACGAACGTCCACACCACCAGGGCGACGACGGGACGGAGCAGCTCGGGGTGAGCGTTCATGGGCACCTCGGGCGGCAGCGTATCGCGGAGCACCCCGGTGGCGGCCCCTCAGCCCAGGTCCTCCGCCATCTTCGCCGGATCTGCAGGCCCTGCCAGCGTGCCCGGCGGGTGCTCGTACCACCCGGCCGGATCGGCCGCGTCCGGATCGTCGCGCACCTTCAGCACGGTGAACATCCCGCCCATGTCGATGTACC
>JBEBJC010001043.1:0-3164 GCA_040080105.1 Myxococcota bacterium | reverse complement strand
GTGCTGTACGCCGCGACCGGGGGAGGCGCGCCGGAGATCGAGCTCCCAGGTGGGCCGTGGGGCGAGGCGTGGATCGGCGCGGGCCGGGCGGTGGTCCCGGTGAACGAGCTGCGGAGGTTCGACACCGAGATCGCGTTGGAGTCCGGGTTCGACGCAGCTCTCGTCCGGTGGTTCTCCATCGGCGGCGACGCCGAACCGCTGCGCGAGGGGGGGAACTTCGATCCCCAACGGTACCCCGTGGCGGGGTGGTGGAGGATCGAGCTCGACGGAGACCGGTTGAACGCGGCGTTCCGGATGAATGGCGCACAAGGGTGGGACACGGTGTACCAGGCCTCGTGGTCGTCCGACAGGGGCTGGCGCCCCGCGCCGTGAGGCTCAGGGGGCGGCCGGCACCGGCGCTGCCTTCACCTTCGCCTTCGCCTCCGGGCCCGCCTTCGCCTTGGCGGCCTTCGCCTTGGCGGCCTTCGCTTTGGCGGCCTTGCTGCTCCGCCCGCCGTCGAGCTTCTTCATCCGGCCTTCCAGGGTCTGCACCCGCTGCTTGAGCGCGTCGACCTCGGTGTCGAGCCGCGACACGTCAGCGCTCGCACACGAGCCGCACCCGAGGACCGCCAGCAACACCAACCCGACCGAGCCTCTCACGAACCCTCCACAATGGAGTGTTCCGCGTAACGCGAGCGGCCGTCCACGTCGGTCGCGCAGGCGCGCGGATCAGCCGCCCTGGGCGACGTTGGCGATCGCGGCCGACTCGGCCGGGTGCCCACCACCGTGCGCGAGCGCGTCGGCGGGCCGCAGCAGCAGGCTGAACCGGCTCCCGCGGCCGAGCTCGGTGTCCAACACGACCTTGCCGCCATGGGCGCGCGCCACGGCGCGGACGATCGACAGGCCGAGACCGCTGCCGCGATCGAACCGGCCCTGGGTCGGCGCCGACAGGCGGGCGTCGGCCTGGTAGAACTTCTCGAACACCCGCTTCCGGTGGCGCTTGGCGATCCCGGGACCGTTGTCTTCGACCGTGAACGCGACCCACTTGCCTTGGCGCGCGACCGACAACCGGATCCGGCGCGGGGACGGGGTGTACTTCACCGCGTTCTGGAGCAGGTTGAGCAGCGCCTCCACGATCGCGTCGCGGTCGGCCCGCACATCCGGCAGCGTCGCCGGCACGTCGACCTCGATCGGGTCGAGCTCGTCGGCGAGGAGGCGCTGCGAGCGGAGCGCCCGCACCGCGTCGTCGGCCAGCAGCCGCACCGGGACGGGGGTGAAGTCGTAGCTGCGTCGCCCGGCCTCCATCCTCGCCCAGTCGAGCACCCGCTCGATGGTCCGCGAAAGCCGATCGGTCTCCTTGGCGAGCAGATCGAGGCACTCCTGGACCTTCGCCGGATCGCGCAGCCGGCCCGACTGCAGCGTCTCGACGAACAGCGCGATCGCGGTCAGCGGGGTGCGCAGCTCGTGTGACACCGACGACACGAAGTCGGTCTGGAGCTGCGACAGCCTGAACTCCCGCGCCGCCGAGCCCAGGGTGAACACGGTGCCGACCAACACGAGACCGACCAACAACACCAAGCTGGTCGGGTACAGCCACGAGTTCCGCGACAACGTGGCCCGCGTGGGGTCCTCGCTGTCGTCCAGCACGAGCCGCCACCCCGACAGCGGACGGCCGAGCTCGAGCGCCGGGGCGTCGGTGCGGCTGAGCAGGGCCTCGAGCCCGGAGCCGGCGCCGAGCTCGGGGGCCGACAGGTCGAGCGAGACGTGCTCGGGGAGGCGGTCGCCCTTCAGCCCCGCGAGCGCGCGCCGCAGCGGAGCAGGGTCGAGGCGCCACGCGAACCGCTCGGTGCCGTCGGCCACCACCACGATCGGCGCCGAGCCGTCGACCGGGGTCACCCACACCGGCGCGCCCTCGCGCGCGATCTCGGTGGTCACCCCCACCGCCTGCAGCACGGTGGGAACGGCCTCCCCCTGGCTCCACCGCCACCCTTCACTCGTCCCCGGTACCCCCTCGGCGCAGGTGCGGGCGACGGGGGAGGGGGAGGCGCACGCGTCGACCACCGACACCGCGCCCGCCTCCACCGCGGCGACGGCGCCGATCAGGGTGCGCGCGCCGATCTCCAGCCGCTCGGCCCGCACCCGATCCAGTTCGTGCAACACCGCCGCGCCCTGGTTGCGGATCGCCGCCACCCCGAACAGCGACAGCAAGATGGTCGGGACCACCACCGTGCCGACCACCAGCCACAGCAGGCGCTGGAACGCGTAGCCGTCGCCGATCCCGCGGATGCTGCTCATCGCCGCTGGACCCGACGCAGCCCGGAGATCGGCCGATCGTCGACCGCGGCGCGGTCCCCCGCGACGCTGCTCACCAAGGTCCCGGAGTAGCCGGTCTCGATCCACACCAGCCCTTGGTGATCGAGCGCGAGCCGGGTGAACGTGGCGGTCTCGAACAGCGACGCCGGCTGGCCGGCAGCACTCGACGCGGACCCGGCGCAGCTCCACCCCGACTCGGTCGGCTCGCAGGTCTCGCGCACGACCACGTCGAGCCCGGCGATCCGATCGGTGCGGACCCACTCCCGCTCGGGCTCTGGCCGCCCGGGGAAGGTGCGCGCGAGGTCGACCACGAGCCCGTGAGGGTCGAGCAGCGGCTCGCCGGCGTCCAGCGCCTCGTTCGGGAGCTTCGAACCCCAGATCGCGCGGCGCGCCGCCGCTTGCCACTCCTCCGGGTGGACCAGCGACGTGACCCGCCCGTCGACGATCTCGACCTCCGCCGGGACGGTGGCGACGAGGTGCTGCAGCACCAGCGGCCACGGGTCTCGCGAGGTCGGCTGGTCCGAGTCGAACGCCGCGGGCTCGCCGTGTTCACTCCAGGTCCCACGGGTCCGACGGGTCGAGATCAGCCACCGGTCGGGCCCGATCGGCTCGGTCCGCAGGTCGTAGTAGCTCTCGAGCACCCGGTCGCCGGTGGCGACGGACACCGCCACCGACCACTCGCGGTCTGCGCGCGGCAACACTGGTTGGGGCCGAAGGTTCAGCGCTGCGAGCAGCCAGTTCACGGCACGACCGGGGAGGACGCGGGGCGCAGGCCGAGCCGGGTGAGGTTCTCCTCGTCGCCCGGGCCGTGGAGCGACCAGTACGGGATCCGCTCGCTGCCGACCATCTCGGCGACCTCGCCGTCGGACGTG
>JBEBJC010001042.1:0-3165 GCA_040080105.1 Myxococcota bacterium | reverse complement strand
CGCTGGTGCGGCTCGATCCGGCGGCGCGAGGCACCGGGAGGGCGCGGGTGCTGGCGAAGGCCGGCCGCGACATCGCGGGGGACCAGGTCGACCTGTGGATGCTCGAGGAAGTGTGCCGGAAGTTCGGGGTCGACCTCCCGCGGGACCCGTTCTGGGAGCGCCTGCTGCTCGACGAAGCGCGCCGGGTGAAGGAGGAGCTGTTCGTGCGCGACGCCGAGCCGTTCCAGCTCCGCCCGCCCGGCGGGTCGGGCGACGGGTCGATCACCGCGGACGAGTGGGTGGCCCTGCTCGGGCGCCGCGGGCTGTACAACATGCTCGACCAGGTGACGACCGAGGTGTGCGGGCGCCACGCTCCGCCCGACGACGTGTTGCTGGTCGGCGGGTCGACCCTGCTCCCGGGCGTGTACCGAGGGTTCGAGCAGCGGTTCGGGCGAGACCGCGTCCGGGCGTGGCAGCCGTTCCACGCGGTGGCGTTGGGGGCGTGCGCGTTCGCGGCCGGCGCGTTCGTTCCGGCGGACCACATCGTGCACGACTACGCGATCGTGGTGCGCGACCCGGCCACCGGAGAGAAGCGGTACGAGACGGTGGTCCCGGCCGGCACGCCGTTCCCGACCCGCGGGCCCGTGTGGCACCGCCAACTGCACCCGATCTGCGCGCTCGGGGTCCCGGAGCGGGTGTACAAGCTGATCGTGTGCGAGCTCGGCCGCTCCCCCGAGGCGCAGCGCACGCTGGCGTGGGACGACACGGGGCGGCTACACCGCCTGGCCGCGGGCGAGCGGATGGTGGTCCCGCTGAACGAAGCCGATCCGACGATGGGGCTGCTCGACCCTCCACACCAGCCCGGCGACCGCTCCCCGCGGCTCGATGTGCGGTTCGGGGTGAACGCGGACCGGTGGCTGGTGGCCACCGTGTTCGATCTGCGCAGCGAGCGGGTGCTGCTCGACGAGCGGCCGGTCGTCCGCCTGCAGTGAGCCTCAGGGGCCGGCGCGACCGAGCGCGCGCAGGATCCAAGCGTACTCGAGCGCGCGGTGGCGCAGCGCCCCGTACCGCCCCGAGGGCCCCTGGTGGCCCGCGCCGAGCTCGGTGTGCAGCAGGAACTCGCCCGAGCATCGCTCCCGCAGGCGGGCGATCCACTTCACCGGCTCCCAGTACTGCACCCGCGGGTCGTTCCACCCGGCGGTGGCGAACACGTCGGGGTAGCTCGGCAGGACGGAGTCCGAGGACAGACCGTCGGCGCTCCCCACGTTGTCGTACGGAGAGTAGCTGCGGATCACGTCGTACACTGCGCGCTCGGCCGGGTTGCCCCACTCGTCGAACTCGGGGATCGTGAGGGGGAGAGAGGTGTCGAACATCGTGGTCAACACGTCCACGAACGGCACCGCGGCCAACACTCCGCGGAACAGGTCCGGCGCGAGGTTCGCCGCCGCCCCCACCAGCAATCCGCCCGCGCTGCCGCCCATCGCGACCAGTCGGTCCGGCGCCGTGACCCCGGACGCGACCAGCGCGCGCCCACACGACACGAAGTCCGAGAACGAGTTCGGCTTGTTCGCGAACTTGCCGGCTTCGTACCAGGCGCGCCCCAAGAACCCGCCGCCGCGGACGTGCGCGATCGCGTACACCACCCCGCGGTCGAGCAACGACACCCGCGTGGTGGAGAACGTAGGGTCGACGGTGATCCCGTACGCGCCGTAGCCGTACAGGACCATCGGGTGGGGGCCGGGGCCGAGGTCGGCGCGCCGGACGATCGACACCGGCACGCGCACGCCGTCCGAGGCCGCCACCTCGATCCGCTCCGTGTGGTACCGGGTCCGGTCGTAGCCCGGGACCGGGTGCTCCCTGAGCCGGGTCAGCGCGAGCGTCTGCAGATCGACGTCGAAGTCGGTGGGCGGGGTGGTCATCGAGGTGTAGTCGAACCGCACCGCGGGCGCGTCGTACTCGGGGGTCGATCCGAGGTCGATCACACACGGGCGCTCGGGCAGCGGCACCTGGCGATCCGATCCGTCGCTCACCCCGAGGATCCGGAGCCCGAGCTGCCCGCGGTCACGCTCGACCAGCACGACGTGGGACCGGAACCCGTCGACCCGGACCAGCTCGACGTCCGCGCGGTGCGCGATCCGCTCGACCTCGGGCCGCCCGTCGAGGGGACGCTCGACCAGCCGGAGGTTCACCGCGCTGCCCGGCACCCCGTCGGTCCCGACGTTCGTGGCGATGAACAGAGAGTCACCCGCGTGGCTCACCGAGTACCGCTGTCCCCTCACGCGCCCGATCACCGACACGGGCGTGGCGTCCGGCGCGTCGGCAGGCGCGAGGAACGTCTCGGTGGTCGAGGCGTTGAACGCGGTCACCCGCAGGAACCGCCCGGAGCGGGTCCGCGACACCGACAACCGGAAGCCGTCGTCCGGCTCGTCGAGGACCAGCGTCGGCGGCCCACCGCCGAGCGTGTACCGCCACACCCGGTGCGAGCGCATCGCCGCGTCGAGGGTGGTGAACCACACGGTGCGCGAATCGGAGGCCCACGCCACGCTCCCGCTCGCGTCCGGCAGCGTGTCCGGCAGGTCGAGGCCGGTGGCCGGATCGCGGAACCGGAGGGTGTACCGCTCCTGACCGCTGAAGTCGGTGGCGTACGCCACCAGCGCGTGGTCGGGGGACACGTCGACCGCCCGCACCGAGGTGAACGGCTGCCCGACCGCGAGCGCGTTCACGTCGACAAGGATCTGCTCTGCGCCGGTCGGGGTGGACCGGCAGTAGATCGGGTACGCCGAGCCGGCGACGGTGCGGTGGTAGTACCGGTACGGGCCGTGGGGCACCGGGAACGAGCTGTCGGTCTCCTGGATCCGCCCGACGAACTCCTGGTACAGCAGGTCCCGCAGCGCCTCGGTGCCGGCCAGCTGCTGCTCGGTCCACCGGTTCTCGGCCTCGATGTGCGCCCGCACCGCCGGATCCTCCCGATCGCGCAGCCACCACCACGGGTCGGGCCTCGGCAGGTCGTGCTCGGTGTGGAAGTGGGGCCGACGCTCGGGGACCGGGGGTGCGTTCATCGTCGGCGCCTATCCCACGGCGCGCAGGGCGAGCCACTCCCCGGCCGGTCAGGTGCCGGTGGTCTCGCCCGACGGGGGCGCCACGCGGGCGAGGGCGGCGGGGGCGGTGGCGAGGTCGGCGGGCTCG
>JBEBJC010000101.1:0-14229 GCA_040080105.1 Myxococcota bacterium | reverse complement strand
GCGGCGTGGAACTCGTCGTCGCCGTCCTCGGGATCCTCGCGTCCGGCGCCGCCTACGTCATCTACACCTCCGGCTCCACCGGCCAGCCCAAGGGCGTCCTCGTCGAGCACCGACAGGCCTGGAGGCTGTTCGCCGCCACCGACTCCTGCTTCGACTTCCGAACCGACGACCGTTGGACCCTGTTCCACTCCATCGCGTTCGACTTCTCCGTGTGGGAGCTGTTCGGCGCCCTCTCCTCCGGCGCTGCCCTCGTCGTCGTACCCGCCTGGGTCACCCGCTCCCCCGACGACTTCCACGCCCTCCTCACCGCCCAGCGCGTCACCGTGTTGAGCCAGACCCCGAGCGCCTTCCGCGCACTCATCGCCGCTGACCGACGCGCAGACGCCACCGCCCCCCTCCGGTGGGTCGTGTTCGGAGGCGAGGCCCTCGCGCTCCACGCACTCGCTCCGTGGGTCGAACGACACGACCCAGACTCCGTGCGCCTCGTCAACATGTACGGCATCACCGAGACCACCGTACACGTCACCTTCCGACCGATCTCCGCCCGCGATGTCCGTGAGCGCACCGACTCCCCCATCGGGCCCCCCCTGCCCGACCTCCGACTGTACCTGCTCGACCCCGACCTCGAGCCCGTTCCCGTCGGCGTCACCGGAGAGCTGTACGTCGCCGGACCCGGCCTCGCCCGCGGGTACCTCGGCCGGCCGGACCTCACCGCACAGCGGTTCCTCGACGACCCGTTCCGACACGGCCACCGGATGTACAAGACCGGAGACCTCGCCCGCCGCTCCCCAGACGGCGAGCTCACCTACCAAGGACGAAACGACTTCCAGGTCAAGATCCGCGGCTTCCGCATCGAGCTCGGCGAGATCGAGGCCCACCTCGCCGCCCTCCCCCACGTCCGCCAGGCCGTCGTCCTCGCCAGACCCCACCGAGACGACCAACGCCTCGTCGCGTACCTCGTCGCCGACGCCCCCCTCGACCTCACCCAGCTCCGTACGGCGCTCGCCACCGACCTCCCCGAGCACATGGTCCCCAGCGCGTTCGTCGCGCTCGACGCACTCCCCCTCAACGACAACGGAAAGCTCGACCGAGACGCCTTGCCACAGCCCCTCGACCTCGACGTCGCCGCTCGACCGTTCGAGGCCCCCCTCGGACCCGACGAGGAACTCCTCGCCGAGATCTGGTGCGAGCTCCTCGGCCTCGACCGCGTCGGCCGACACGACCAGTTCTTCGAGCTCGGCGGCCACTCGCTGCTCGTCGTCAGCCTGATCGAGCGACTCCGCCAGCGCGGCAGATCGGTCGACGTCCGCTCGGTGTTCGCCGCGGCCACGCTGGCCGACCTGGCGGCCGCGCTCGGGGCCGCGCCCGCCGCCGACGCGCCACCGCCCACCGCGCTCCCGCCCGACACCCGGCGGATCACGCCCGAGCTGGTGCCGCTGGTCACCCTCACCCAGGAGGAGCTCGACCTCGTGGTGGCCAGCATCCCCGGCGGCGCCGCCAACGTGCAGGACGTGTACCCCCTCGCGCCCCTCCAGGAGGGGATCTTGTTCCACCACCTGCTGCAGGGCGAAGGCGACGCGTACCTGCTACGCTCGGTGGTGGCGTTCGACACCGAGGCGCGCCTCACCGAGTTCCTCGCCGCGCTGCAGCAGGTGATCGACCGGCACGACGTGCTGCGCACCTCGGTGTGGTGGGCCGGGCTGCGCGAGCCGGTGCAGGTCGTCCACCGGCGCGCCGAGCTGCCGGTGGTCGAGTTGGAGCCGGAGGACGGCGCGCTGGAGCAGCTCCTCGCCTCGACCGATCCCCGCACCACCCGGCTCGACCTGACCCGGGCGCCGCTGATCGCGGCCACGGTCGTCGCCGACCGCGCGGGTGGGGAGTGGCTGTTGGCGCTGCTGAGCCACCACCTGGTGGACGACAACTACACGCTGCAGCTCGCGCTGGCGGAGGTCCGGGAGATCCTCGACGGGCGAGGGGCGGCGTTGGCTCCGTCCGTGCCGTACCGCAGCTTCGTGGCCGCGCTGCGGGCTCGCCCGACCGAAGAGCACACCGCGTACTTCGACGCCCTGCTCGGGGACGTGGACGAGCCGACCGCTCCGTTCGGCGTGCTCGACGTGAACGGCGGCACCCCGGTCGTCGAGGCGGTGGCTCCGGTCGACCCGGCGCTGGGCGCGGCGGTGCGGACGGCCGCGCGCCAGCAGGGCGTGGCTCCGGCGGTGCTGTTCCACGCCGCGTGGGCGATCGTCCTCGCCCGGTGTGTCGGCCGGGACGACGTGGTGTTCGGCACCACCCTGTCCGGCCGGCTCCAGGGGGCGGTCGCGGCCGACCGCGCGCTGGGGATGTTCATCAACACCCTGCCGGTCCGGTTGTCGGTCCGCGGGCGCTCCGTGCAGGGGTGTGTCGCCGAGGCCCACCGGCAGCTCGGCGCGCTGCTCGGGCACGAGCAGGCCTCGCTGGCCCGAGCCCAGCGATGCAGCCGGGTCGCGCCCCCGCTGCCGTTGTTCACCAGCATGCTCAACTACCGCCACACGGCCCTGCTCGGCGGGCCGGAGCAACAGTGGGACGGGGTGCGCCTGCTGCGGAGCGAGGAGCGCACGAACTACCCGATCACGCTGTCGATCGACGACCGGGGCGAGCGCTTCGTGATCGAGGCGCAATGCACCGCCGGGATCGACCCCCACCGGGTCGCGGGGTACCTCGTGACCGCGCTCGCCGGGCTGGTCGACGCGCTCGCCCGCGACCCCGACGCGCCCGTGTGTTCGGTGCCGGTGCTGCCCGAGGCCGAGCGCCACCTGGTGGAGGAGGGGTTCAACGACACCGCCGTGGCCACCCCGACCGGTTGGTTCGTGCACACCGGGTTCGAGCTCCGGGCCGCGAGCCAGCCGGACGCGGTCGCCGTCGAGTGCGGAGACCAGCAGCTCACCTACGCCGAGCTCGACCGGCGCTCGAACCGCCTCGCTCACCACCTGCTCGGGCTCGGGGTGGTCCCCGACGATCGGGTCGCGGTGTGCCTGGAGCGCGGGCTGGACCTGATCGTGGCGCTGCTCGGCGCGCTCAAGGCCGGAGCGGCGTACGTCCCGCTGGACCCGAGCCACCCGCAGGAGCGCCTGCGGTACCTGGTGGGCGACAGCGCGCCAGTGGTGACCCTCACCCACCGGTCGCTGCGGCACAGGCTCCCGCAGGACCTGCGGGTGCTGTCGCTCGACGGGTGTGATCTGTCGGCCGAACCCGGTGTCCGGCCCGAGGTCGCCGGCCTCACGCCCCAGCACCTCGCCTACGTCCTGTACACCTCGGGCTCGACCGGCCGACCGAAGGGCGCGATGAACCAACACGACGGGGTGGTGAACCGCCTCGCGTGGGCCCAGGACACGTTCGGTGTCTGCGACACCGACCGGGTGTTGCAGAAGACCCCGTTCGGGTTCGACGTGTCGGTGTGGGAGCTGTTCTTGCCGCTGTGGGCCGGTGCCCGGCTGGTGTTCGCCCGGCCCGGGGGTCACCAGGACCCGGCGTACCTGACCGCGGTGATCGAGGGGTCGGGGATCACCACCCTGCACTTCGTCCCGTCGATGTTGGCGGTGTTCCTGGAGCAGTTGCCGCCGGGCGCGTGCTCGAAGCTCGAGCGGGTGCTGTGCAGCGGCGAGGCCCTGCCCCACTGGCTGCAGGAGCGGTTCTTCGCCGCGCTCCCCCACGTCGAGCTGCACAACTTGTACGGCCCGACCGAGGCCGCGATCGACGTCACCCACTGGCGATGTGGCCAGGGCGGGCACCCGGGCGTGGTCCCGATCGGTCGGCCGGTCGCGAACACGCGGATGTACGTGTGGTCTCCCGATCGACAGCCCGTGCCGATCGGCGCGGTGGGCGAGCTGGTGATCGGCGGCGTGCAGGTGGGGCGCGGCTACCTGAACCAACCCGACCGGACCGCCGAGCGGTTCGGGTGCTTCGCGGGTGAGCGGTTCTACCGGACCGGGGACCTCGGCCGGTGGCTCCCGGACGGGGTGCTCGAGTACCTCGGGCGCAACGACCACCAGGTGAAGATCCGGGGGGTCCGGATCGAGCTCGGGGAGATCGAGGCTCAGCTCGTCGCGGCGCCCGGGGTGCGAGAGGGGGTGGTGGACGCGCGCCCCGACCCGCGCGGTGACCCTCGGCTGGTGGCGTACGTGGTGCTGCGGGACGGGGCCCGGACGACGGCGGAGGACCTGCGAGCGGCGCTGGCGAGCACGCTGCCCGAGGCCATGATCCCCGCGGCGTTCGTCACGTTGGACGCGCTGCCGCTGAGCGTGAACGGCAAGCTCGACCGCCGCGCCCTGCCGGCGCCCGACGCCGCGGCGCCGGAGCGGGCGGCGACCGCGCCGCGCACCCCGACCGAGGGGGTGCTGGTCGAGATCTGGCGCGAGCTGCTCCAGCGCGACGACGTGGGGGTGCAGGACGACTTCTTCGCCCTCGGCGGGCATTCCCTGCTCGCGGCCCGGCTGATGTTCCGGGTCCATCAGGCGCTCGGGCCGGCGGGGCTGGTGGAGTTCCTGCAGGAGCCGACCATCGAGGCGCTCGCGCGCGAGCTCGGCCGCGGCGCCCCGGCGGTGCGGTCGCTGGTGCGCACGCTCCACCGGAGCCCCGCGCCGGCGCTGACCGTGGTGTGCTGCCCGTACGCGGGCGCGTCGGCGGCGGTGTTCCAGCCGCTGGCGGCCGCGTTGGCCCGGCGGTTCGACGACCTGGCGGTGATGGCGGTCGCGGTGCCCGGCAACGAGGTCGGCACCGGGTCGGCCGAGGTACACACCGTCGACTCCCTGGCGGCTGGGTGCGTCGAGCAGCTGCTGGCCGAGGTGTCCGGCCCGATCGCCGTGTACGGCCACTGCGTGGGGGTGAACCTCGCGCTCGAGCTCACCCGCCGGCTCGAAGCCGCCGACCGCGACGTTCGGTTCCTCGCGATCGCCGGCGCGCTGCCGGCGACCCGGCTGGTCCGGTGGGTGTTCGGCCGAGACCCGTGGAAGTCGAAGTCCGACCAGGAGATCCACCAGCTGATCCAATCGTGGGGGGGCGCGACCGGCGCGGTGGACCGCGACACGTTGGAGTTCATGATCGGTAACTTCCGCAGGGACTCCCGGATGGCGTGGAACTACGAGCGGAACCGGGCGCGGTGGCGGATCTCGGCCCCGATCCACGCCGTGTTCGGCACCGCCGACCCGCTGACCGAGAACTACGCCGAGCTGTACCGCCGGTGGTCCGAGGTCTCGGGCGAGGTCTACCTGCACGAGGTGGAGGGCGGCCACCACTACTTCGTGGGGGAGGCGCCCGACGCGGTGGCGGACATCCTGGGCCAGGCCCGGGCGCGCTCCGAGGCCAGCTGACCTACGGCGCCGAGATCGGCGCCCCCGCCGCCCGCAGCAGCGCGAGCCGTGCCAACGCCAGCTCGCCGTCCGACCGGATCCGCACGACCTCCGCGTTCAGGGCATCCCGCTCGGCCTGAATGACCTCACCCCAGGTGGTGGTCCCGGCCTGGAACCGGGCCTGGGTCTCGTCTGCGGCCGCTCGACCGACAACCGCGCCGCGGGTAGCGGCGACCACCCGCGACCGCGCCGCCTCGGCCGCGAGCCACGCCGCGTGGACCTCGTCCCGCACGGTGTCCCGGACCTCGCGCTCCCGGGCCTCGGCCGCCGCGAGCTCGGCGCGGGCGCGCCGGACCTCGGCGGCCCGCGCTCCCACGTCGAGCAAGAGCCAATCGACCTCCACCCCGACCCGGTACGACGCCTCCGCGTCGGCGAAGCCAGGCGCGTTCGTGAGCTGCTCCGACGCCGTAGCTGCCACGCTCGGCGCGTACGACAGCGCCGCGCCCACGGTCGAGGCCCGCAGCTCCGCGGTCCGGGCGCGCGCCGCCGCGAGCTCCGGGCGGTCGCGGTCCGCCGCGTCGAGCAGCTCGGCCTCGGGCAGCAGCTCCAGCTCCAGCGGCGGCGACTCGGTCGGGAGCGCCGCGGGCTCGGGCAACCCCGACAGCGTGGCCAGCCTGCGGCAGCCGGTCTGCCAGGTCCGCCGGCTGTCGATCACCAACAGCGCCGCGTTCTCGACCTCGAGCTGCGCACGCTGCACCGACAAGCTCGTCGCCGCCCCTGCCTCCGCCCGCAGCGACAGGTACCGGAGGTTCTCCTCGGCCGACCGCTGCGCCCGCTCGGCCGCCACCACCACCTGCTGCGCCGCCACTGCGGCGTACCACGCCCGGGCGACCTCCAGCCGCAGGTCCTGCGCCGCCGCTGCCGCGTCGGCCGACGCCGCGTCACTCGCGAGGCTCGCCTCCCTCCACCGAGCCCACGCGGGCCCGTCCACCAGCGGGACCCGCAGATTCAGCGAGGCGTCGAGCTGCTGGTGGGGGGCGAGCACGATCTCGGTCGGGGGTCCGCCCGCCGGGTCAGGCAAGGTCACCGTCGCGTCGTTCTGGTTGTACGCCCAGCTCGCGTTGCCCCGGACCGTCGGCAACAGGCCGGCCCCGGCCTGGAGCGTGTCCGCGCGCGCGGCGTCGGAGCCGGCCTGCGCCACCGCCATCTGCGGGTGGTGGGCCACCGCGGCCTCCATGTATTCGGCCAGTGTGGGCTCGGCGCGGCCGACCCCGATCGACCACAGGAGGACCATCAGTGGCGCATCGCCAGCACGGGTGACATCCGCGCGGCCCGCACCGCCGGCAACAGGCCACCCAGCAATCCCATCACCGAGGTGGCGACCCAGGTCGAGGCGAAGATGCCGAGAGAAGGCCGGAACGTGAACACCATCTCCGAATAGGTGGCGAAGTTGAGCATCGAGAACTCCACCCGAGACATCGCGAGCGCCGCGGCGCTGCCCACGAGGCCGCCCGCCGCGGCGAGGATCAGCGACTCGATCAGGAACGACAGCAGCACCTGCCGGGGGGAGAACCCCAGGGCGCGCAGCGTGCCGATCTCGCGCTGCCGGTTCGCGATCGACGAGTACATCGTGATCATCGCGCCGACCATCGCCCCCAACCCGAGGAAGAACGAGATGACCGTGCCCAGCACCGTCACGAACAGCGACAGCGACTGCGATTGGCGCACCCTCCAGTCGTCCTCGGTGATCGCCTCCAATCCCAGCCGCCGGTCTCCTTCGATCGCAGCCTCGAACCCATCGAACGCCGCGGGGGACTCGAGTCGCACCCGCACCGACGAGACCATGGCTTGCCGACCGAACGCCCCGCGGACGGTGTCGAGCCCTGCCCAGACCTCGGACTCCAGCGGCGAGCCTTCGTCGGCGAACACCCCCACGATGGTCAGGGGGCGGTTCTTCTTCGGCTCGATCGCGCCGCCCACGACCAGGCCCTCGAACCGCCCGGCGATCGCCCGGCCCACCATCGCCTCGTCGGTCCCGGGCTCCATCATCCGCCCCTCGACCACGCGCACCGACGGGCGGAACCGCTGGACGTCCGCGTCCACTCCGCGCACCTGAACGTTCGACAGGCCTTCGGGGTCGCCGACGGGGGCCAGCAGCACGATCATCGCGACCTCGCCCGTGCCGAGCGGCGCCCCGTCCACGCCCTTCCGAACGCCGGGGGCGGACAGCACGATCCCGACCTTGTCGTTCTCCACGATCGACGCGAGCTCGCTGTCGGTCCCCTTGCGGATGACCAGCGCCAGGTCGTCTCCGCCGCCGGCGTGCAGCGTGCGCTCCACCCCCTCCGCCAACATCAGCGTGCTCGCGAACACGAACACCACCAGCGCGACGCCGAGCACCGTCATCGCGGTGGTGCCCCTGCGGACCCACAGGCTGCGCGTGTTGTAGGTGAGGGGGATCACCGGGGCCCCGAGGTGGCAGGTTCGTCCCTCACACCAGCACCCCTTTGTCGAGCCGCCGCAGGACGGTGGCGCGCTCCGCCGCCGCCGGGTCGTGCGTGACCATCAGGATGGTCTTGCCGAGCTCTCGGTTCAGCCGTCCGAGCAGGTTCAGCACGTCGTCGGCGCTCTGGCGGTCGAGGTCGCCGGTCGGCTCGTCCGCGACGATGATCTTCGGATCGTTGACGATCGCCCGGGCGATCGCCACCCGCTGCTCCTGGCCGCCCGACAGCTGGCGCGGGAAGTGTCCGACCCGGTCCTCGAGCCCCACCACCCGCAGCGCGGTGCGCGCCCGCCGCTGGCGCTCCGCCTTCGGCAGCTGGGTGAGCAGCAGCGGCAGCTCGACGTTCTGTTCGGCGGTCAGCACTGGGATCAGGTTGAACGACTGGAACACGAAGCCCAGGGTCGAGGCGCGCCACGCGGCCAGCGCGTTCTCCCCCATCGCGCCGAGGTCCTTGCCGTCGACCGTCACCTGCCCACCGGTGGGGCGGTCGAGGCCGGCGATCAGGTACAGCAGCGTGGACTTGCCGGAGCCGGACGGGCCCATCAGCGCTTCGAACGCGCCAGGGGCCACGTCGAGCGACAACCCGTCGAGCACCCGCGTGGGCTCGTCGCCGCGCCAGTAGGTCTTCTGCACCCCGCGGAGCGAGACGATCGGCGCTGGTTCGCTCATCGGTCCATCTCCCGCACCGGGTACCCTTCGTCGATCGCCGCCGACGGAGAGACCACCACCCGGGTGCCGTCTGGCGGCCCCTGGAGCAGCTCGAACCCGCCGGGCATCGGGGGACCCAGCGTCACCCGCTCCCTCCGCGCCCGTCCGTCGTCGACGCGGAACACGACCCTCTCGCCGCCCCGCTCCACCACCGCCGAGCCCGGCACGAACAGCTTCGCCGGCTCGCGGACCGCGTCGGGGTCCAGCGCCGCCTCGAGCACGCTGACCCGGGCGGCCATCGCCGGCAGCACCCCCTCCACCGGGTCCACGAACGCCACCCGCACCGCCACCGTGGCCTTGGCGCGGTCGACCTGGGGGCTGATGCTCTCGACCCGCCCGCGGTGCCGCGCGGCCGGGTACGCGTCGAGCACGATCTCCGCGGGTGAGCCGGGGGAGACCAGCCCCAACCGGGTCTCGGGCACGTCGGTCTCCACCGCGAGGGTGGAGAAGTCGGCCAGCTCCAGCACCGGGACGCCGGTGGGGCCGACGAGCTCCCCCACGTCGACCGGTCGGGTCGTGACGACCCCCGCGATCGGCGCGGTGACGGTGAGGTACTCGAGCCCGAGCTCGAGCTCGGCGATCTCCGCGCGCGCCGCGGCGGCGTCGGACCGGGCCGCGTTGGCCGCCTGGTCGAGCGCCTGGACCCGGTTCTCGAGGTCCTCGACCGTGGACCGCAGCGAGGCCCCCTTCTCGGCCAGGTCGCGCTCGCGCTCGTATTGGCGGCGCGCCTCCGACAAAGTTGCGTTCGCAGACTGCAAGCGCGAATGGGCGGCGGCGGCCCGAGCCCGCGCAGCGGTGATCGCCATCCGGGCTTCGGCGTCGTCCAGACGGACCAGCACCTGCCCGAGCTCGACCTTGTCGCCTTGGCGGACCAGCACCTCGGTGACCCGCCCGAGCAGCTTCGCCCCGACCTTGGACCGGACACCGGCCACGACGAAGCCCGACGACGTGAGCCGGATCGATGCTTGCGCTGGTGAGACCCGCCGGATCTCGGTCATCTCGACGTCGGTCTTGAACACCCTCGCGCTCAGCGCGGACCACCCGAGGGCGCCCGCCAGCACTGCCACCACGGCGGCGGTCACCCACCGGCCCCAGGCCCGCCCGGGTGGGGCCTGGGCTCGGTCGCGGTGGATCCGAAGGGAAGCCAGGTCGGAGGACAGCTGGTCGGTCGTCACCGGACGCGTGTATCACACCCGCGTCCCGCAAGCCCGCCGCTCCGGGGCCCAGTTTGTCGAATGGGCCACCCTCGCGCGCGCCCCCTCACCCGAGAGGGCATGACCCGTAGCGGGGAGAGGAGATCGGACCGAACGACTCAGGCGGCGGAGCCCCGGTACATCTCCTCGATCAGCTCGGCGTACCGCTGCTCGACCACCCGGCGCTTCACCTTGAGCGACGCGGTCAACACGCCGTTCTCGACCGTGAACGGCGCCTCGACCGTGCGGAAGTACTTCACCGACTCGTAGCTCGCGAGCGTCTTGTTCACCTCGTCGACGTGGGCGGCGATCGCCTTGCGCACCGCCTCGCCGCGCGGGTCGGCCGGCACACCCTGCTGGCCGGCCCACGTCTCGAGCCCCTCGGGGTCGAGCGAGAACAGGGCGACCACGTAGTTGCGCTGGTCGGCGATCACCACCGCCTCCTGCACGAACACCAGGCTCTTCAGCCGGGCCTCGAGCTTGTTCGGCACCACGTACTTGCCGCCGCTCGTCTTCAGCAGCTCCTTCTTCCGACCGGTGATCTTGAGGTACCCGTCCTCGTCGAGGGACCCGAGGTCGCCCGTGTGGAACCATCCGTCCGCGTCGAACGCGTCGGCGTTGGCGTCGGGCCGGTTGTGGTAGCCCTGGGTGATGTTCTTGCCCTTCGCGAGGATCTCGCCGTCGTCCGCGATCTTCAGCGTCACGCAGTCGAACGGCAGCCCGACGGTGCCGGGCTTGTTCTTCCCCGGCAGGGTCGCGGTGAGCGCGGGGCAGGTCTCGGTGAGGCCGTAGCCCTCGATCAACATCAGCCCCATCGACAGGAAGAACTCGTGCACCTCGAGCCCGAGCGGCGCCGACCCCGACAGCAGCACCCCGACCCGGTCGAACCCGAGCCGCGCCCGCAGCTTCGACAACACGAGCCGGTCGGCGAGGCGGAACTGCAACCCGAGCCCGAACGGCAGCGGCTGCGCCTTCAGCCGGTACGGGATCGTCGCCCGGCCCACGCCCATCGCCCACCGGAACAGGCGCTGCCGCATCGGCGGCGCCCCGGCGACCGTGCCCTCGATCTTCGCCTTCATCTTCTCGAACACCCGGGGGGCGGACGGGAAGAACCCGGGCAGCGACAGCTTCAGGTCGTCGGCGAGCGTGGGGACGGTCGACAACACCAGCGGGATGCCGAAGAACGGCCCGGACAGCTCGATCAGCCGACCGAAGCTGTGCGCGAGCGGCAAGAACAGGAACAGCCCGCCCACCCGGACCTGCTGGTCGAACAGGTCGATCCGGTCGATGCTCTCCATCATCGACAACATGTTGTCGTGGGTCTGGATCACGGCCTTCGGCGGCCCGGTGGTGCCCGAGGTGTAGGTGTAGGTCGCCACGTGGTCGCGGCGAACCTTCGACCGGCGGTCGTCCATCTCGGCCCGAACCGCGTCGAGCCGCTGGCCGCCGCGCTGCTCGAGCGCCTCGAGGCTCTCCCAGTCGTCGGCCGGGGCGAGCCCCGTCGGGTCCATCACCACCAGGTGGACGACCTTCACGTCGGTGGCGGCGTACTCCTTGTCGAAGAACGTGAACCCCTTCCGCATCGCGCGGACCTTCGCCACCTGGTCGGCGTTCTCGCACACCGCGATCACCGCCTCGGTGTCGACGTGGAAGTACCCGACCTCCTCCGGCAACAGGCTCGCGTACACCGGGACGGTGCGCAGCCCGACGGTCTGGGCGGCGAGGTCACACGCGATCCAGTCGGTGGAGGTGTTGCCGACGATCGTGATCGCGGCCGCGTGCTCGAGCCCGGGCACCGCGGTGAGCAGGCCGGCGGCGATCCGCTCCAGCCGTGGAGACAGCGCCCTCCAGGTCAGGTCGACGTACACGTCGCCCTTGCGCGCGCGGATCGCCGTCGCGTCGGGGTCGAGCGCGGCGCGGTCGAGCACCATCTGGCCGAGGTGGGTGTGTGGCACGGTTCCTCCGGAAACGAGCCAACTACCCTCGTTCACGCCGGAGTGCCAACGCTCAGTCGGCGGGGCCGCAGGTGACGAGCACGTCTTGGGTGTAGAACGCGTCCACCGCGTCGATCGAGCGGCGGATCGGCCACGGCTCGTCCCCCTCGTACTCCCAGGTCACCCGGCGGTACTCGGACTCCTCGCGCGCGTCGACCTGCTCCACCAGGCGGTGCGGCTCGAAGTACCGGGTCATGGTGAGGTCCGGACCCACGCCGCGGTCCATGAACCCGAGCAGCCGGTCGTGGTCCCAGTAGAACGTGCGCTTGAGGTCCATCGCGAGCGCCAGATCGTAGCTCGCGTGCTGGACCAGCCTGCGGTCGGTGTCCCACAGCAGGTCCTCGGTCAGCGTGAGCCCGTTCGGGCCGATGGTGTCGACGTGGACCGCCTGCCCGTACGCGTCGAGCTGGAGGTCGTACGTCTCGGTGAACTCGACGATCGACACGATCTGCTCGCCGTCGTCGTACAGGCCGTACACCACCTTCTCGGTGGCGTTGCCGAACCGGTCGCAGGTGAACTGGGTGTGGTACGCGCGCCCCCGCTCGGTGGACTCGATCGCGTACACGCAGTCGCCGTCCCACACGTACGACGCGGTGACCGGCACCCCGGAGGGGGTGGTGCCGTCCGCGTGCAGCAGCCGCCCCCGCAGGTCGTACCGAAACGACGCGGCCCCGCCGTCGCCGAGGCTGCTGACCAGGTAGTCGACCGTACAGCCCGCGAGCGACGGCGCACGGAGCTGCCACTCGCCGTCGATCCCGTCGGGGACGTCGAGGAACCCGTCCTGTCCACAACCCACCAGCGCGAGCCACCACATGGACCGACTCTACCCCGCCCGGCGGGCGGCCCACTTGGCCATCCCTTCGATGTTCGCCTTCAGCACGCGCGAAGCCGCCACATCGGCGCCGGTGGTCAGCGCCTTCCACTTCAGGAACCCCACGTCGTCCCGCTTCGGGCACGAGCCGAGCGCGTAGCCCACCACCCCGGGCGCGGCGAGCCAACAGCCGAGGTTGTAGTCGCTGCGCAGCCCTTCCTTGACCGACAGCGCGTCGGTCTCGGCCCGCAGCACGCTCCACGCGGCGATCCGGTACCCGTTGCGGGTGCCGAGGTCGAACAGCACGAGCTCGTGGTGGATCGCGCCGAGCACGGGCAGGTCGAGCTTCTGGTAGAACCGCACCGTGGGCGGGGGCCACCGGCTGTCGGGGATCGAGCGGCACACCCCGACGTGCTCGATGTTCCCGACGTAGTGGTTCACGTCGAGCGCGGCCGCGATGAGCTTGTCGGGGTCGGCGCCGGGGATCGGCATCAGGCCGAACCCTTCGTCGGTGGGCCGCCCGGACCAGTTCCAGTGGGCGAACTCGAACTTGGTGGGGGGGGCCGACGGCAGGTGCTTCAGCACGCGCTCGACGAACGCCTCGTGGTCCATGAAATCCTCCGCGGGGGCAGCATACCACTCACCGGGCGCCGCGCTCGTGCTCCGCGACCTGGACCGCGAGGGGGTCGTCGGGCGGCAGCGCGGCGAGGATCCGCTGCCGCACGGTGCGGGCGCGCCGCGCGTCGTCCATCCGGTCGTACGCCTCCGCCAGGTCGGACCAGTCGAGCGGCTCGTCCGACACCGAGCTCCACGGGACGTTCGCCGCGCCGAGCACGTCGTCCCAGTTCGTGAGCGACACGTCGGTGTGCAGCCACAGCGGCGCGGCGTACTCGACCCGCAGGTTGTCGTCGGTGACCGGAGGCGCGTCGCCGGCGAACGCCAGCACCTGGTCGCGGTCCATCGCGTGCAGCGCCACCAGGTCGAGCGGGAACCGGACGCCGATCGAGCCGAACTCGTCGCGCACGGCCGGGGTCGACAGCAGGGCCGCGGCGAGGTCGGGGTCCGGCGCGAGCGGGCGGTCCGACCCGAGCACCACCAGGTCGGCGCCCTCGATCGCCACGTACAGCGCCACGTGGGGGTACTCGTCGGCGAAGGTGCGCAGCAGGCCCCGCAGCTCGTCGGGGCCCATCCCGTACAGCTGGATCCACTGCGCCCACACCCCGCCCGGGGCGAGCCGGGTGCGCCCGAGCGCCCAGAACTCGGCGGTGAACAGGTTCGCGACCCCGGACAGGTACGGGTTCGACGGCTCGCTCACCACCAGGTCGTACGTGCCCGGCGCCGCCCGCAGCAGGTGGTTCCGGCCGTCGTTCACCACCACCTCGACCCGGGGGTGGTTCAGCAGATCGTGGTTGTACTCCGAGAACAACCGCGCGGCCCGCACGACCGCCGGCTCGAGCTCCGCCACCTCGATCGACCGCACGTCGGGCAGGGTGGTGAGCGAGCCGGCGGTGATCCCGCTCGCCAACCCGATCACCAGCGCCCTGCGCCCATCGGGGGGAGGCGGGCCGAGGAACTGGGCGCCGGCGAGCGCGACCAGCACCTGGGTCGGCAGGTCACCCGAGGTGCTCGCGTCGACCTTGCCGTTGTTCGCGAGCCACACGTTGCCGGTGTCGACGTTGCGCGCCACCGTCACCAC
>JBEBJC010001041.1:0-3171 GCA_040080105.1 Myxococcota bacterium | reverse complement strand
GATCCGCGGCACTGCGGGCAGGCTCGTGTACAGCGCCTGCAGCGCGTTCGGCTCCCCGAGCGGGATCGAGCTCACCGCGACCTCGGTGACCACGCCCGAGCCGCTCGAGCCGAACACGCTGGTGGCGGTCGGCTCGTGCTGCAGCGCGTACCCGGCCTCGACCAGGGTCTCGGCGAGCACCGGGCCGAACAGCTCCACGCACAGGGGCTGGTCGAGGCACGGCTGGAGCAGCGTCGGGCCGGCGGCGAGCTCGAGCGACGATTGAGCGCGGGCGACCGACGACCACAGCCACATGGAGCGCGAGTGTGCCACGGACGCGGCCCCGCGGTCCAGGCCGCGATATCGACGGGCGATGGACCGTCGTCTGGTGGAGTCGCTCGGGATCGAGGTGCCGCTGATCGGGGGGGCGATGTACCCGTGCTCGAACCCCGAGCTGGTCGCGGCGGTGTCGGAGGCCGGGGGGATCGGGGTGGTGCAGCCGATCTCGCTGATCTACGCGCACGGCCACCGCGACCTGCGGCTCGGGCTGCGGGCGATCCGGGCGCGCACCACCAAGCCCATCGGGTTCAACGCGATCGTCGAGCAGTCGAGCCGGGTGTACCTCGACCGGATGCGGGGCTGGGTCGACGTGGCGCTGGAGGAGGGCGTGCGGTTCTTCGTCACCGCGCTCGGCAAGCCCGGGTGGGTGGTGGAGAAGGTGCACGCGGCCGGCGGCCTCGTGTACCACGACGTGACCGAGCGCAAGTACGCGGTGCGCGCCCTCGAAGACGGCGTCGACGGCCTGATCTGCGTCAACGCCCGCGCGGGCGGGCACGCGGGCGCGCTCCCCCCGGAGGCGCTGTTCGCGCAGCTCGGCGACCTGGGCGTGCCGCTGGTGTGCGCCGGGGGCGTGGGCGACGCGGAGACGTTCGGCGCGATGTTGAAGCTCGGGTACGCCGGGTGCCAGCTCGGGACCCGCCTGATCGCGACCGACGAGTGCACCGCCCACCCGGACTACAAGCGGGCGATCGTGGGCGCGCAGGCGAGCGACATCGTGCTGACCGAGCGGATCAGCGGCGTGCCGGTCGCGGTGATCGCCACCCCGCAGGTGAAGGCGAGCGGGACCCACGCGAGCGCGCCGATGCGGTGGATGCTGCGGCACCCGCGGCTCAAACACTGGGCGCGGAGCTGGTACAGCCTGCGGTCGGTGTGGCAGCTGGCGCGGGCGAACGAGCGGGGCAGCAGCTACCGCGACTACTTCCAGGCGGGGCGCAGCGTCGACGGGGTGGAGCGGGTGGAGCCGGTGGCCGACGTGGTGCGGAGGTTCGCCGCCGCCGTCGGCTGATCAGCCGGTCCGTCCGCGCCGAAACGCCGCGGGAGAGGCCCCCACGTGACGGCGGAACACCCGCGCGAACGCCGGTACCGAGTCGTACCCGACCGCCGAGGCGACCTCCGCGACGGACCGGTCGCTCCGTCGGAGCAGGCGAGCTGCGACGCTCATCCGCCAGCGGGCGACGTAGGTCATCGGCGCTTGCCCAACCAACTGGGCGAATCTGGCCGCGAACCGCGAGCGGGACGTGCCCGCCACCCGGGCCAGCGCCTCCACCGACCAGGGCGCCCCGGGCTCGCGGTGGACCTGCTCCAACGCGCGGGAGAGCTGGGGGTCGGCCAGCCCGCGAAACCAGCCCACCGAGTCCTCGGGCGTGCGTGCGAGGTGGCCGCGCAACACGCCGGCGCACAGGGTCTCCAGCATTCGGTCCACGATGAACGCCGAACCTTCTCCTCCGCTCTGCAGCTCCCGACGCAGGATCTGCCCGATCCAGTCCAGGTCTCCATCGGAGGTCGAGGCCACCACCAGGTTGGGCAGGGCGGCGAGCAACGGGTGGAGCGCAGCGTCTCGCAGGACGAGCACCCCACACGACAGGTGGGTGCCTCCGTCGTCCCCGAGCGGCGGCCGGGCGTGGCCCCCGAGGACGTCCGCCAGGGCTACCGAGCGGGCGTTGGCGCCGTACCCCAGCCGGTGCGGCTGTCCGCCGAAGCACGCCACGACCGCTCCGGACTCCACCGTGCAGCGCTCCGTAGGGGTCCGGACCAGCAATGGTCCGCGGTGCACCAGGTGGAAGGCCACCGCTCGCGCGTCGCGCTCGGCGCCGCACAGCCTCTGCAGCTCGTCGGCCCCGGGCACGTCGACGGCCCACGGCGCGCCGTAACAGTGGTTCAACACCAGGCTGCCCGAGACGCGCAGCGCGTCGAGCGCGCCGCTCAGCACGTCGTGTACCGCGGGACGTTCGGATCCGGATTCTGGAGATTCTGGCATCGATGCGCCTCGGAGATCAGAGTACCTACCCCACGTCGGCGGCCGCCACTCTCCCCGTCGGCGAGGAGTCCCCATGACGCCCGAGATCGGCTGGCTCACTGCCACCGCGTCGTTCACCTCCGTGTTGTGGATCCCGTACGTGCTCGACCGGATCCGCGAGCACGGGGCGTGGAACGCGCTCCGCAACCCGAACCGAGACGCGCGTCCGGCGGCCGCGTGGGCCGATCGGCTGATGTGGGCGCATGCGAACGCAGTGGAGAACCTGGTGGTGTTCGCGACCCTGGTCGTCGCGGCCCACCTGGTGGGCGCGAACGGGCCGATCACCGCCGCGGCGGCTGGCGGCTACTTCTGCTGCCGGGTGGCGCACGCCGCGCTGTACACCGCGGGTGTCCCGGTCCTGCGGACCGTGGCCTTCTTCGGCGGGTTCCTCGCCCAGGCGGCGTTCGCGGTCGCGGTGTTCGTTTCGTGAGGCCCGTTGTCCGTGGCATCGTGGCCGTCGACCGCGAGACGGTCCCGTCGCACAGGAGGAGCTCGTGGGGCCGAGGAACGAAGGTGTGAGCTGGGTGCGCGTCGCGCTACTCCTGTTCGCGACCGGCTGGGGCGCGAACCAGTTCGTGGCGCTGCTTCCCTTGTACCGGATCGCAATACCCCTCAGTGCCGACCGAGCCGGCCTGGTGTTCGGGGTGTACGCGCTCGGGTTGGTCCCTGGCTTGATCGCGGGAGGTCCGGCCTCCGACCGGTTCGGCCGGCGGGCCGTGGTGCTCCCTGCTGCAGCGATCGCGCTGCTGGCCAACGCCGGGCTGGCGGTGTTCGGGGACACCTACCACGGGCTGTTGTTCGGCCGCCTGTGGGTCGGGGTGGGGTCGGGGGTGGTG
>JBEBJC010001040.1:0-3179 GCA_040080105.1 Myxococcota bacterium | reverse complement strand
TTCCTCGCCGGGTGGCTCGAGTTCAACGCGACCGAAGACTCGTTCGCCCGCAGCCTGGAGGAGGCCCCCTACACGGTCGAGGGGTTGCCGGAGATCGCTGGCGACGGCCGCTCCGGGTGGATCGTCGAAGCCAGCAGCTCCGTCGAACGACGCTGGAGGATTCGGGTGGAGCAGGTCGGCGAGCACTACGCCGACTGCAGCGAGGGACCGTCCCCCAGCTACACTGGCCCGGTGTACGGCGACGACGGGGTCGTTCGGCTGGTGGCCGACGAGCGCCCGCAGGGGTGTGACGGTTCGCCGGACCTCGAGCTGCGGAAGATCGGGGCGCTGGTAGAGGTCCGCTGGTGCGGCGAGACGTTCCTCGCTCGCCCGAAGTGGGACCTCGCCGCCCGGTACCAGGGGGTCCTCGACGCGTGGGCCGACGCGAAGATCGACGCGCTCCACCTCGACCGCGCCGGCCCCGCGAAGATTCGGTGGCGAGGGGCGGAGCGGCGCTGCTTCCCGGCGCCGCTGATGGGCGAGAAGGACGGGGGGGACTACCTCGCGTGTGCGCCGACCTCGCCGCGCGACCGGTCCGAGCTCGTGTGGTTCGACGCCGAGGGGCGCCCGAACGCCGCGTCCGAGCACAATATGTGCGGCTGGCCCGCCCTGTGGACCGAGGGGTGGGAGGAGCGGGCCGCGGCGGCTGGCCAGTAGCTACGCGTGTAGATACATCACCCGCAGGGGAGGTCGAGGATGTCCACGCGGACGGCGCGGCTGTTCCAGAGCGGAGGGAGCCAAGCGGTGCGCCTGCCGGCCGAGTTCCGGTTCGGCGGCGACGTGGTGTACGTGCGCCGCGACGAGCGGACGGGAGACGTGATCCTGTCCGCGAGCCCCGCAGGCCGGTGGGCGGACTTCGTGGCGGCCCGCGAGCGTCTCGGTCCGGCGCCCGAGGATTTCCTCGGCGACCGCGACCAGCCGATCGACACGCGTGATCCGTTCGAGGGTGCCTGAGGTGTACCTCCTCGACACCGACACCGTCAGCCACGCTCTCCGCGGCAGTCTGCTGGACGACCGCCTCGAACGGATGGACGCGGCGGAGTGGTGCATCTCGGCGGTCACCCGGGCGGAGCTCCGGTACGGAGTGGCGCGGCGCCCCGAGGCGCAGCGCCTGGCAGAGCTCGTCGACGCGTTCCTGGCCGTCGCCCGGTGCGCCCCGTGGGACGCGCAGGCGGCCGATCGGCACGGCGCGCTCCGCTCGGCCCTGCGGGTCGCCGACGGTGGCACGATCGGCGCCTACGACGAGATGATCGCGGCGCACGCCCTCGCGATGGGGGCGGTGCTCGTCACCGGGAACCTCCGTCACTTCCGGCGGGTCCCAGGGCTCGTGACCGAGGACTGGGTCCAGCGCTGACACCGGCGGAACCTGCATCGCGTCCCACCGGCGCTGCCGCTACCCGCCGGTGACCTTGTTCCCTGCACCGTCGACCGCGACCGGGAGCTTGGGCTGACCGGACAAGTTCCGCTGGTAGGTGACGCGGTTCATCGACCCGTCCACCCGGATCTCAGCCACGCCGTCGATCGACACCTCGATCGTGGACCCGTCGACGCGGAGCAATCCGCAGTCGCCGCTCACCGTCACGTGGTGGTTCGACCCGGTGACCACGACGTTCTGCCCGCGCTCGCAGGCCAGGGTGCGCGTCTTCGAGCTGCCGCCCACCTTCAACGGCGGGACCGCCGGGGCGGGGCCGGTGGGAGGAGCCGGGGACGCGTCCTGGGACACCGTGAGGCCGGAGCCGGTCTTCGACACCGGCAGCGACTCGCGACCCGACAGGTTTCGCCGCCAGCCGACGTGGATGTCCGAGCCGGTCACGTCGATCGAGGCGACCCCGTCGAGGTGGACCTCCGACCCGCTGCCGGTGATCGTCACCGCGCCGCAGTCACCATCGACGGTGAGGTCGTGGCCGGAGCCCTCGATCTCGACCGCCTGGCCCGGAGAACAGGAGTAGGAATCATCGAGGTTCGACCCTCGAATCTCGAGCGTGTCAGCGTGCGCGGCGGTGAACAGGACTGCACCGATGAACATCGTTCCTCCACACCGGCGGAGCTGCCGGTCGAAACAGATACGCGCGCAGCGCTGTGAACCCGTTCACATTGGGGCCGAGACCGACGCGCAACCCCGTCCCGTATCGGCTTGGCACGTCGGTTGCTTGGATCGTCCTCCGGAGGGTCGTCGACCTTGTCCGGCAACGCGCCCCGCACCGCCCCGCTCCCGAACACGGACTGGACCGGTGCTCTCCTGGCGGAGCCGAACCTGGGCGAGATCCCACCATCCCGTGGGTGGGGATGCACACCCGGAGCGGCCATGCGTGTACGTGATTGGATGAACCCGGATTTGGTTGTGGTGGCGCCGACCACGCCCGCGGCCGAGTGTCGGCAGCAGATGCGGGAGTGCGGGCTCCGGCGCCTCCCGGTGGTCGACGGGGACGCGCTGATCGGGTGCGTCACCGACGTGCGCGCGTTCGGGCCTCACCCGGCCGACGCCACTGCGGCCGACCTGGTGGAGGGGGCGCCGATGATCGCCCACCCCGACGACACCCTGTACGACACCCTCCAGCGCTGCCTCGCCTCGATGCAGGAGGCGGTGCTGGTCCTCGACCGGGGCCGCGTGGTGGGGATCCTCACCGAGCACGACGTGGTGGTGCGCGCGTCGGCGGTGCTCCCGGCCACGGTCACGGTGGGGGCGGTGGCCACCCCGTCGGTCACCGCGATCGACGCGGCGAGCCCCGCGTCCCAAGCGCTGAACGACATGCGCCGGAGCTTCATCCGGCACCTGATCGTGACCGAGGGCGACCGGCTGTTCGGGGTGTTGTCGATCCGCGACCTCCTCGCGCAGCGCCTCGACGGGCGCACCGCCGGCCAGTGCGTGCGCGGGCCGGTGCAGTGGACCACCACCTGGGACACGCCGCTGATCGAGGCCGCCGACACCCTCGCCCGCCACCACATCGGCTGCCTGCCGGTCGTCTCGGTCGCCACGCCCGACCGGGTCGAAGGTGTGGTGTGCCGAAGTGACGTGATGCGCGCGGTGATGCGGTCGGGCGCGGTCGGGGCCGCCGACCTGACGGTGAACAGGAGCTCGGGATGATCACGCTGCTGTGGATGGCCTGCGCCGAACCTCCGCCGCCGGCGCCCGCGCCGGT